>JAIPIM010000028.1 GCA_021734725.1 Minisyncoccota bacterium
TCCCGTGTCAGGGGCAACGGAATCGCCGCCATCCTGACAACCGACGGATAACAACAACAATTTCAACGAAAAATCACAACAACATCAACAAAAATTGAATCCGCGGTAAAATCGATTGGTTTTTTCACGGATTCAGGAAGACGTATGCTTTCTGACAATGACACAATGAAGCTGTACATGCAGCACATTGCCCAGTATTCTCTGGTCACGCCCGAAGAGGAAGTCGAATTGGCCGCCCAGATCAGCGCAGGTTCTGACGAAGCTCGGATCAAGCTTATCCGCAGCAATTTGCGGCTGGTTGTGAAGATCGCGCACGATTTCAAAGGACTGGGTCTGCCGCTTCTGGATCTCATTTCAGAGGGGAATATCGGGTTGATGCGGGCCGTCGAAAAGTTCGATCCCTCAAAGGGGGCAAAACTCAGCAGTTACGCGGCCTGGTGGATCAAGCAGTCGATGAGGCGTGCCTTGGCAAATCAGTCCCGCACCATTCGTATACCCGTGCAGTCGGCCACCAAAATCAGCAAAATCCAGAATGCGCGTGCCAAGTTGCGTGAACAGCTTGAGCGTGAACCGACAAATGCGGAAATTGCCGAAGCAGTGAACCTGACGGAGCGGACGGTTTCCGGTTTGCGCCTGGGCAAGACCACGACCATTTCTTTGCACGATCCTATTCAGCAAGGCGAGGAAGGGGAATTCCGCGACATTATTCCGGACGATTCAACGACATCGCCGGACGAGATTGTCCAGGACGACGAAACGCTCCGGCACATGCTGGAATTGGTGGATTGCCTGGATACTCGTGAGCGCAAGATTCTGAAGTTGCGGTTCGGTCTTAATGGAGAGCGTGCCCACACGCTTGAAGAAGTCAGCCGCATCATTGGTCGGACACGTGAGCGTATTCGGCAGATTCAGAATCAGGCATTGGAGAAGTTGCGGTTGATGCTCGAAGAAGAGACCCCGATATCGGAAGAGTCTCGGCTCGCCATGGGGTGAGCAAGCCCCCGCATGCAAGAGGTCGTCCGATTAAGGCAAAAGATTAAGGAGAAAGATTACGGAGTTAAAGTGTGTTTGCCTTAATCTTTTCCCTGTGTGGACACCTGAACCGACCCGCTCACACGGTCTACAGCCGCCGGATCATCTTGATGCGAGAGATCTATCTCCCTTGTCTCGAACGATTCCGGCGATTTCTATCCAAAACGATTGCCGATTCCGCTATACACATTCATCCATCACCCACAGATTCCGCGGACGAGCCTAATCGTTCACCCCAACGGATCCCAGGGTATGTCTGTGCGTCCCAATCTATAATCAATCCCCCCTTGCTTTCACCTCCGGGGGTTTCCGCCAGACGGTTTCAACGGCGCACTCTCCCGTCACTGACAATTCTTCCCCGTCAGCGCGCACCATCTCTGTGCGTCCGTATCGACGCCCGAGATCCACGATCGTATATGTTTCACCGTTCGATTGGGTACGGCATAAGATGTTAAGCCGCAGCAGACCGGGGGCTGTGATCCGCACCGGTTTAATGGTCAGTTCCACCCATTGGACTTGACTCCTTGGCGCCATGAGGCTTGTGCGGCGCCCAAGTTCTCGATGGGCCAGATATGCCCCGATGGTCACGTTTCCTCCCTGGGGCAGAACCACCGGGAAACGGATGCCCTGGAGAAGGGCTTCATGTTCGGCAATAAGGGGAGGGATGTTGAAATCTTTGCGCACGCGCAACCCCTGTTCAGGAATGGGTTGCAATTGCCATCTTCCAAGTACCGGCGCGCTGTGATCGAATAGACGCCAAGTGTCTTCCATTTCAGCCAGGACGCCGTGCGGCCGAGCATGCGCCACCACATACGGTTCCAAGTGTACTCGATACGTTTCGAAGCCGGCATATACAAGGCATGCGGCCGCGGTTGTTGTCCCGAGCCAGACAAGAAGCCGTTTCGCGAACGGTCTCCTGTCCTGGTATGCCTCTGCGCATCGGATGAGTTCCTCTGCCGCGGCCCCCGCAAACACGCACAGGATAGGTACCATGGGCAGCCGGAAACGCGCCAGTACGTAGAAGACAAGAGTAGCCCCGCAATGGGCAAGGACGATCCAGTAGGCGAGCAGTCTGCGTGGGTACCGCCGCGACCGCGGCATCCATACGGTCATACCGGTAAGGCCGAGGGTTCCTATAATACCGAAGCGCAGCAGGAACGGCAGGTTTAGAACCGCGGAATCCGCATACTGTCCGATATAAACATTGTTGGGAATCTCCCACTGGTTCCAGTAGAGCAAGAGCATGCGGAACTTCAGTTCGGCAAAAGCCAGCGGTTCGCGTCGGATCCATTGCACGATATTCTGTCGGACGGGGACACGGTCCTCTCCCGGTGCGGAGGCTTCTTTCATCCAAGCCCGATAGGTTGGCGGATAATACATTGCGCCGGGAATGCCGGGGGGTGCTTCCGGTGTATTTCCCAGAGCGAGAACCGCGTCTTGCGCGGTGGAAGGGCCTGTCCAACGTCCGGTGGCCTGATAATTATGGATCGCGAAAGGCAGTTGAGGAAGGTAGAAGAGAGCGAGAAACAGTGGCAGGCATGGTGCCAGTGCCCGAAACCGGTGTCGGTATGTCCATAGCAAAAGAATGAGGATGCCGGGCACCAGCAGTATCATATTGCCTCTTGTCAATGTTGTCAGGCCGGCGACCAGCCCCACCAGCCCCCACCGCCAGAGGGTTGGATTTTTGGCGGCTGACAGTGTTAGATACGTGAGTAGGGTCAGGAGGAAGGCGAGCAGAACCGCTAGAAGCGCGAATGGTGTATAGAAGATGTGGAATTGTGCCATTGCCAATGCGATTGCCGCGAAAATACCGGTACGGCGCCCGAAAAGTCGCGCACCAAGCATGCCGATCAGCCAAATAGTGCAGGCGCCAAGCACGGCTTGGGCTAAAGATACAGCGAGTGAGAGATTGCCTAAAAGGATACGGACCGCTGGAATGAAGACGGCATAGTAAAACGGTTGGTAATAGAATGTTGTTGGGATCTGACCGTTCAGGATATCGTCGGCGAGCTTGTTGTAAGTGGCCATGTCCGTGACCGAGAGGGGTGCCCTAACCGCCGGGGCATTGCGCTGTTCAAGGCAGAACCAGAGACGCAGGACAAAACCGAGGAGGCAGATGCCCAAGAGGAGGGCGCGGAAGATCCATGTGCGTCTTTGTTTGTTTGGTATGGAGATGGTACGCATGTAAGTCCCGTGACGTTTCGCCGATGACTAAGTAATATCGGTCCAGTGCGGTCAGAGGCAAGGCGCCATCCAAATCGCGTTGATGGGACGGCGATTCGTTTTTTTTGGCGGGAATGGTTGGTGTTTACTGAGGGGGTAGATTAAACCGAGGTCGCCGCGTGGAAGCGCCTCCCACATTTGGGTCCGGATAACGTGTGGTTGAGTGGTCGCCGCGTGGAAGCGCCTCCCACATTTGGGTCCGGATAACGTGTGGTTGAGTGGTCGCCGCGTGGAAGCGCCTCCCACATTTGGGCCTGGATGGTCCCTTCGGTATAGATTTGGTTTCGCTGTGGGGAACGAACGTCCAGACCCCGGAACGGCTTTTATGTTTACAATGTCAGCAAATTTTCGCCGGCTTACTGGGAATCGACCTGTTGCTCGGGTTTTTCCGACAGCACCGGCAGAAGGATATGGGCGCATGTACCTTGTCCGGGGCGGGATTCCAGCGTAATAGAGCCGTTGTGTTCTTCGACAATGCGTTTGCATATTGCGAGGCCGAGACCGGTGCCCTTGTCTTTCTCCTTAGTTGAGAAGAACGGGGCGAAGATTTGTTCCATTTGATCGTGCGGGATTCCGGGACCATTATCGCGAACGGTAATCTCGATAGTGTCTTCTTCTTCTGTGTATTGCGCGGGGATCAGGCGTGTTGCCAAGGCAAGGTGTTTGTCTCGGTCCTGGTCTTCCATGGCTTCGACAGCGTTGGAGACGAGATTGTAGAACACCTGCTGGAGGGGGGCAGGTTGGAGCCATATTTTCGGGAGTCCCTCCTGGAACTTTGTTTCCAGAGAAATGTCTTGGGCGCGAACACGTACACGCAAGACGAACAATGCGTCCTCGATCACTCCATTGATAGAGTCCTGATCCCAGTTTCGCCGCGAGTTGCGTGCGTAGTCCAGGAAATTACGAGTGAGTCGCATGCACCGTTCGATTTGTTCTTTGATAATATCGAGGAATTCCTGTTTTTCTTCAATGGGCGTATCTTCGTGTTTGATCAGGGAGTCTTCAAGCAGCGCGATGTATCCGCGAAGCACGCTGATGGGGTTATTTAGGTCATGGATCATTTCAGCGGACAGTTCGCCGATAGATGCGCGCTGATTGAGTTCCTGGATTTGTCCTTCGAGTTGCCGGTTCATGTCGGTCAGTCTGCTGACGGCATGAGAATTCTCCTGGCGTTTTCTGGCCTCGGCAAGAGCGCGGGCCACCACATTCCGAATGTCTTCGACGTCATACGGCTTATTGATGTAATCGAACGCTCCGGCACGCACAGCTTCCTGGGCCGTTTGCAGCGTACCGTATCCGGTGATCAGTATCACGGGTAAATCAGGGAATCGTTCTTTTACGGCCTTCATAAGGTCTACCCCGGTCATCACCGGCATACGGATATCCGTGATGACCATGTCGAGGACGCTGGACTCGAAGCAATCGAGCGCCTCTTTGCCGTTGTTGGCGGTGACCACTGTATAGTTTGGTTCGAGAATCAGTTTCAACGATTCCCGGGGTCCAATTTCGTCGTCCACAACCAATATGGTTGCGAGTTTTTCTTCTTGTCCGACAGTATCTGTCATTTTCTCTACGGTCCCCTGTGTTGCCATGAGAGAGCCCCTCCGGTGCGACTTTACACGCCGGCTGTCGCGCACGCCCGACACAGGTGTGTCACGCGTGCGCGACTATGCGCGGATTGCCTTCCTAAAACTGATAGCGGAATCCCACCGAAACGTAGAACGACAGAGCGTCGTACTCACCACTGTAATCACTGCCGTTCGCTCCGCCATCCGGGTCTGAGATGGTTCGTTCTTCGGCGTATGCCACGATTGTCGCGACATCCACCGTCAGTTTATCCGTCCATTTATAGCCTGTTCCAAGGGCGAGTGCATGCGTATCACCGGTGGGCAGGGATGGTTCGGCTGTTTCTCCCGGCACGGGTGTTTCATTAAATCCGTAGCCTGCCCGAACCGTCCATTTGTCATTGACCGCATATTCGCCGCCCAGCATGATGAGCCAGCTGTCCTCCCAGCGTGTAGGCATTGAAGTGGTTCCGGCGGATATATACGGCGGGGATCCTTTCAGCGTGAAATCCTGCGTTTCGCGGGTGGACCATTGTTGCCACTCGGCCGCGAGTTCCAGCCGCAGTTTTTGGGTGGCCTGCCACATAATGCCGCCGGCAACCACTTGTGGGTATTCGATATCCGCATCCAGTCCGGACCGCAGGTATGTTAATTTGTACCACGGGAATCCCATGGCAGGGACCGCGACTTGGTCAAGCTGCATATCTCCGTCGTAGGACACGGTGACTTGGCTGCGGTAGCCGAGGCCGAGGCGGACGGTATCGGTGGCTTGGTATTGCAATCCGATATTGTAGCCCCAGCCGTCGCCATCTGCATCGATGTCCTGTTCGCCATCCGGTTCACCCGGAGGATTCATGACTTTGTTGCGCATTTTAACGCGACTTTCAAAGTAATTTATTCCTGCGCCCAGCGACAGCTTATCGTTGACTTTCCAGGCGATGCTTGGGTTAATATTGATGAGTTCGATTTCACTCAACGTGGAATCGTAGCGTAGATCGTTGCCGTCTCCCCACATGGACCCCAAGCCGTACGGTGAGTACACGCCGACACCGAAAAACCAGTTGTCGAGGCCTTTCACCGGTGTGGCAAAGTAGAAGCTTGGAACGGTGTAATAGCGGCCGTCAGATGTCTCACTGCCTTCGACGCCGTCATAGTACGTAATGCCATGTGCAAAATAGATGTTGCCGATCACTTCCGGGCCGGTCAGGTGCGTTAACCCCGCCGGGTTGTAATACACGGAGCTTGCGTCATCAGCCCCGGCTACGAAGGCATCAATCATGCCCATGGCACGGGTTGACTGATCCGGAATCTTAAACCCTCCGGAAAACGCTGATTCCGTTGCAAACAGTGTGACGAGCAGTGCGACCACAGGCATCTTTTTCAGGACTGTCATTTTCATAATGCTTCCTCCATTCGTGTGTTGACGTTGTTTGGTCACGGCAGCCTGCCTCTGCCAAGCTGAGGACCTGCAGCAAGGTTAGTGCCGGTCGAGGTCTGACTGGTGTAATAAATTTATAGCGAGTAACTTAGGGTACATGTTCGAGGTTTCTGTGACGGTGGTCGGCGTGTTCATTTGGACATAAATGTTAACATCTTTGTGCAAGGTTGTATATTAGGGATGCAGTGTTAGTGTACGGTGCAGGGTGTTGGTGATCGGTGTATACGGTCAGTGAAGCGGATGTTCGTTGACTGTGCGGTGTGCGCATTTACTGCGGGAGTGAGGTTATGATCAAGCGTTTGTTGGGGATGTTGCTCGCCGTTATTTTCATGTCGGCACTTTGTGCCATTGTTCTGCCGCCCCTGCTTCTAGTGACGACGTCTTCCTTTCCCCAGCGGGTCCTGTTCTCGATTCTTTTCATGCTCATATCATGTGAAAAGACATGGGCCATGTTCTTTCGAATGCGCAAGACGTCCTCCGTCCGTGTCGAGCAGGACTGGACATCGGTTACAGTGGGGTTGTCGTATGTTTTGGTCACGTATCTGGTTCTGATTTGTTTCTATGCCAAGCAAGAGGGGATTCGACAACCGGTCGTGTCCGTTGCCGGTCTAGCCATTTACGCGGTTGCGGTCTGGCTTCGCTATTGGGCTTTTAGTCACTTGGGCCGGCAGTGGGCGGTTCAGGTTGATAAGAGCACCAGTGAGCGTCTTCTGATCGCGACGGGCCCCTACCGCTGGATGCGGCACCCGCTCTATACGGGGGCAATTCTGGAGACAGTGGGACTGCCCCTGGCGTTCAACACCTATGTGCCGCTTGCGGTAGCGCTTGCGGTGTTTGTGCCACTGGAGGTGCACAGAGCGTATTTTGAGGAAAACTATCTTCGTACGTTATTTGGCGCGGACTACCGTGCCTATAAGTCGCGGGTGTGGGCATTTTTCCCGTTGCCGTTCACGAGCAAATGGTCTATAAAGGGTAGAATAGGCGGGGCCACCGCGGTTTCCCGTACTGAAGATTCGCCATAAACCGATACATGTCTATGATGCCGGGTGTGGAAATATACGAAAAAGAGCGGCTTACTCGTCACCTTGGGATTTTGACACAAGAGCAGCAGAGCGTCATTGAGGCGGCTGTTGTCTGTGGTGCCGGTGCTGGCGGTGCCGGTGGATGGGCGTATGCGGCCTTGGCACGGATGGGATGCCGCAATTTCAAGCTGGCCGATCCCGGTGTATTTGACGAATCGAACGCCAACCGTCAGTACGGATGTTACCACGATACTGTCGGCAAAAACAAAGCGGTAGCCGTGGCGGAGGAGCTTTCCCGAATTACTCCCCTGGCCAAGATTCAGGTGTTTGAGGACGGAGTGACGTCCGGCACTATGTCCGAGTTTCTGGCGACGGGATCTGTGGTTATTGACGGTATCGATCTCTATTCGCTTCACAGCAAAAAAGCGTTGTACGATTCGGCTAGGCTGGCGAATCTGCCCGTATTCAGTTCTCCCGTTCTTGGTTTCGGTACGGCGGTGGCTGTGTTTGACCCGCAGCGAAGTCCCTCGTTTGAAGAATACTTTGGACCTATTCCTGAAACTCGTGAAAGTGTGGCGTACCGGCGGTACGTGGAGCACTTGGGAATGGGATATTTCGGCTTTCGTCCACGGTTGAATTGGCCGCTTTACATGCGGCGGGTACATGAAGGCTGCGTCCCATCGATTGGCACATCGTGCATGCTTTCCGGGAGTTTTGTCGCGATGGCGGTTAGCGATTGGTTGCTGGGGACCCGGAATTTTCCGGTTGTACCTCACACCAGCCATATTGATTTGATGCAGCGGAAGCTTGTCCGCACGGGTCGTTTTCGCAGAGCGCTTTTGAACTTGTTAAGCGGCTTGTATCTCCGTTGGATTGATCGTGATACATCCGCGGGCGGGAGTGCTTCATGAACGGTGTAAGAAGACGTGTAGTAATCACAGGCATGGGGCTTGTCACGCCGATCGGCAACACTGTCGGTGAATTCTGGGAGGGGTTGCTGAATGGACGTTGCGGCATTGGTCCCATTACCCATTTTGACGCGAGCGCATATCCCTGCACCATTGCGGCGGAAGTTAAGGACTTCAAGACCTCGGACTATTTTGAGCGGAAACGCGCGCGGCATTTGGCTCGGGGGACACAGTTCGGCGTAGCTGCCGCGCTGGATTGTCTTAAGCATGCGAACTGGCCCAGACATACGAACGGTGACACCCATCGTCTCGGAATTTCAGCTGGTATCGGCAACTCTCCGCAGGATGCCGTTGAGCAGGCTGTTATGCAACTGCGCGATCACGGCTACCGGCGTGCGCTTGGCTACAACTTGCGAAAAAGCGTTCCACACAGCATGGCTTCCGAAGCTGCCTATCGTACTGGTTTTCGGTCTACGGTTATGACCTTTTCCACGGCGTGCGCTTCTGGAATCAACGCTCTGGGGTACGCGGCGGAGGAGATCCGGTCAAATCGTTTGGACGCGATGCTGTGCGTCGCGGCCGACGCCAACATCACGAAGTACACGTTCGGGTATTTCTGTAAGGCCGGCATGCTCAGTCGGCGGAACAACGATCCTGCACGTGCGAGCCGGCCGTTTGACGCCAAGCGTGACGGCGGCATTCTTGGCGAGGGAGGTGCTTCCGTACTTTTGGAGGAGTACGAGAGTGCCAAGCGTCGCGGAGCCGACATATACGCGGAGATTCTCGGGTTTGGATGCAGTGGGCTGGGGTATCATCACGAGGATTTTGAGGAATCGACCCCCGCCGGTATGGCGGCGGCGATAGGGGAGGCCCTGGCTGCCGCCAACTGTGGTCCGCCGGCCATCGATTACATTGGGGCTCACGGAGTGAGTGATCCGCGTCTGGACGCCTGGGAAACGAAAGCCTTCAAAGAGGTCTTTGGCGATCGTGCTTATGACATTCCCATAAGTTCTATCAAAGCCTTAACGGGGATTCCCCAGACGGCGACGGGCATTCTTCAGTTGATCGCCGGGATACTGGCAATCAACCATGGCGTTCTTCCCCCCACCATGAACTACGAATATCCAGATCCTGAATGCGATCTGGATTATATTCCGAATGAACCCCGGCATAATCGTATCCGGCGGGCACTGACTCTCATGCACGGGTTCAATGGGACCGACGCGGCGGTAGTGGTAGGAGGCATTCCATAGCCATGGATTCCACCAGTGTTATTCTTGCCCTCTGCGCTCTTCTCAACTTTGTGCTGGCAACGTATATTCTATGCCGCCGGCACACGCGCAAGCAACACTTCGTGTTCTTCTGCCTGGTTCTGGCCATCGGTTTCTGGGATTTGGCGAACTCTGCCGTCATGACCATTTCAACCGAGGCTTTCCTCGTGTGGGCCGGGCGCATGTCGTACGTCGGCGGGGCTTCAATCGCCACTTTGTACTTTATTTTCACCTGGTTTTTTCCGGAAAAAACAGGTCCGAGCGCGGTTTCTCTTCCCCGCAAGGCAATGGTCGGACTCGGCATAGGGGTTGTGATGCTCAGTCTCACCGACTATGTGCAGACTTCCATTGAAGTGAGTGGGACATTGCGTCACCCTGTGTTTGGCAGTTTATATCCGGTTCACGTCCTCTATTCCGTCAGCGCTTTTGCGTGGGGTACGTGGAATCTGCTGCATGGTCGTACGATTACCACCAGCGGCAAAGAGCGCATGCAGCTCAACTATATATTGAGCGGTTTTATTATTGCTTTTATCGTGGCCTTTATAGGTACATTTCTGATGCCGGTGTACATGCCCTCGAGTGAGTGCCTTCCCATAGCGGGTGTCGCCTCCCTGATCTTCACGTCCATGGCTGCTTACGCAATTGTTCGTTATCGGCTTCTGGATATTGGGGTTGCGTTCAGGAATGTCCTGGTCCATGGTTTGGTGGCGCTGGTGCTTGTTATCGTTGTCGCCGTTCCGTTTCTCATGAGCAATTTTGTTGTACCGAACGCTTCGCTGTTGACACAGGCAGTCATCATTCTGGTGGTGACGGGGGCCCTTGCCTACGCCTTGCCGCATGTCCAGAGGCAGATTACGGCATTTGTGGATCACCGTATTTTTCGTGGGCGTTATGACCATCAGACGGCATTAACGCGTTTCAGCGAACGTATTCAGGGGACCTATGGCCATGAGAAAGTGGGCAGTATTGCAGCCCGTGAGATCACGATTATCATGCAGGGAAAGGCAGGTGCTGTATACTTGCCGGCAAGTGCCGCCCAGGCGGATGGCCAGCTTGTTTTTGCCGGTGGTTATCCCCCCGAGGAAGATCGCTTCCCGCCAGCCTTGTCGATGGACAATGCATTGGTGACGGAGGTCTGGGGGAAGCAGCGGCGCTTAGTGCGTGAGGACGTCGCGTCAGGGCGTTACAGGGACGCGGTCGTCAAGAGCGAAGACCTGCTTATCGCCCTCGACAGGCTTCAGGTGGCGGTGGCTGTTCCACTGATCAGCCAGACTCAGGCATTGGGACTGATGTTGCTTGATGAAAGGCAGAACGACAACCTGTACAGCACCGAGGACCTCCAGTTACTGGGTGCGCTCACCTCACAGACGGCGGTGGCGCTGGATAACACCCGTCTTTACGAGGAGATTCTGCAATCGAAGAAACAGTATGAGACCATGTTGACGCACATGCAGCGTGGCGTCGTCGCGGTGGATCCATCGCTTCATGTGTTGACCCTTAACACAACCGGCGCGGAGATACTTTCCATGCAGGTGCGTACTTGTGTGGGTAAGAACATCCGTGACTTGGTGCCGGCCTTTGCGGACATATTCGAGGCCTCTCTCCGTCAGCACAGGAACCAGCCTCCACTGGAGGTGCAAGTTAAACTTGCAGACCGCACGATACCCTGCCAATGCGAGACCTCTATTATGCTGGATGCCCGGAACCAGATTTCGGGGGCTCTCATGGTCTTTCAGGATTTAACGAATCAGCAGCGTTTTGAGCGTGAGGTCCGGCGAATTGACCGTCTGGCTTCCGTGGGTACCCTTGCCGCTGGTATCGCGCACGAAATCAAGAATCCATTGGTATCGATTCAGACCTTCGCTCAGTTATTGCGCGAACGGCACAAAGATGCACAGTTCCGGGAAAATTTCGGCAATGTGGTTCTCAGTGAAATAAGCCGTATCAACACACTTGTCAAGCGGTTGCTGGATTTTGCCCGGCCAAAGCATGTGCAGCCCGGGCCGGTGCAGGTTCACGATATCATTGAGCGTGCGCTTACGCTGCTCGAGAATCAATTTAAGAAACAGCAGGTGGAGGCGGTCTGTAAGTTTGGAACGAATATACCGGTGATCATAGCCGATCCGGAGCAGTTGTACCAGGTGGTGTTTAATCTTCTACAGAATGCGGTACAGGCCATGGATGGGGATGTGCGTTGCGTGACGATTTCGACTCAAAAAAGTGTACTGAGCACTAGACAAACCGAAAAAGAGGCGGTCTTGTTAGAAATAAAAGATACGGGAAAAGGGATCGATAAAGACGATCTATCCAGCATTTTTGACCCGTTTTATTCCACCAAAGCCGAAGGCAGCGGGTTGGGACTTTCGATCTGTCATAATATACTCAAAGAGCACGGTGCCAGTATCGATGTTGAAAGTACGGTCGGCGTCGGGTCCAGATTTACGATTACGCTTCCAGTTGAGGGCGGAAAGTGAAACCATAATGACATATTGCCACAGGATATTGCCATGCAGGGTGTGTTGATTGCCTCGGCTCATGCTGATATACGGAGGTCACTGGTTGCCATCCTGCAGGATGGACGCACGGTTCGGGAGGCCCCTTCAATCAGTGAATGTCTTGCGTTAGCGGCTGCCGAGAAATTCGATCTTGTCTTTGTGGATGACGTGTTTGACGACGGCACTGGAGAAGATTTGACGCGTCGCCTGTGCGCCTTGGGTTACGGCCTTGAGATCGTGCCTGTGCTGCTGCGTCGAGACCCTTCATTTTTCGAGCCGTTTCGCGCCTATGGGGTTCGGCATTGTATCTGCAAGCCCTTTGACGTGTCGGAGATCGAGCGCGTTATTCAGACCATCGAAGAACTTTCCGATCTTCAGGAAATATCCTTAAAATTCGCCGAACGGAACGCAGAACAGGGTGAGCAGACAGCGGCGGCCTCTTCTTCCTCGCCCATGCGCGAATGGCAGCTTGGCCAGGAGGTGGATGTTCGCGAGATTTCGCAACGTTTCCGCCGTCTCATGGCCAAGGTTTCCCGTCGCGAAGAGCTTGTGGCGTCATTCGCCGACTGTATGCGCGAACAGTTTGATGTGGATAATGTGGTTATTCTTCTGCCCGCATCGGGATCGCCCGATCTTCGCATAGCCGCGGGTGATATCAGTGAAGAAGTGCGCGAGCAGTTTTTCATCCCCCTTAACGAACCGCTTGTCGCATCGCTTACGAGGCTGGGCGAGCCGGTCTGGGTACATGATCGGGATACTCTGGGACGCCCGAATGCTTTGACGGCGAGTCGGTATGGCGAACGTCTTAACGTCCAGGTTCTATGCCCTGTGCTTTCTCGGGGACGGCTGCTCGGCGTTGTTGGCCTCAGTCGTTTTCACCGTTATGAGAACAGCCCGTTCCTTGTCAGTCTGTTGCGGCTTTTTCTCAGTTTTTTTTCAGAAGCCTTGGAGAACACACGGTTGTACGAGGAAGCGTCTTCCGCGGGACGGGCATTTCGTGCCATCCTTGACGCGGCTCCAGTCGGGACTGTCGGCGTGGATGACGAGGGTCGCGTGACGCATGTCAATCCCGCGGCCGCCGAGCTGCTGGGGATCCCTTCTGACGAGCTTGAGCAGCAGCCGATCGAGCGCGCCGGTTCTCAAGTGGCTGACGTGGTTAGGCGGGCACTGGGCGGCCAGGACATGTCCGCCCCTGTACCGTTATCCCAGGCGCGACGAATGATTCAAGCGCGTGCCTCCCGGAGCCAGAACGCGGATGCATCGGGAGTGGTTGTGCTGCTGGATGAACTGCCCGGGTATCCGGAGGATGGGGCTGACCGGACAGAGCTCCATGAACAGGAGCTTTGGCAGAGTATGGCCCGTGTTATGGCTCACAACTTCAAGAATGCGCTTGTGCCGGTAAAGACATGCGCGGAATTGCTGCCGGAGCGCTACGAGTCCGAGTCCTTTCGGCGTTCTTTTTTCGAGGTTGTGCAAGACAATGTACGACGAATCGATGCTTGGATAGAAGACTTGCTGCGGTATGCCGAGGTGGATTCAGGACGACAAGAATGGTCGGAAGTCCTTCTTCATGAATGTATTGAGAAGGCCGTGGAAAAGGTTCAAAAGGAATTTGGCGCTATTGCGGTGGACATCACGCGCGACTATGCGCCGGAGGACTATGTCCGAGGTAATGCGGACCTTCTGCAGCAGGCCTTTTTCGCCCTTATCCGGAATGCGTTCGATGCAGTACAGGATGTGGCCGCGCCCGTTGTTACACTGCGGACCGCATTGGCCGATGAGAATGTCATGGCTGTGATCCAGGACAATGGATCCGGTTTTGGCGAGGTTTCGGAAGCACATGCGTTTGATGCTTTCTCGACCACGAAGATAAGCGGGTTGGGGTTGGGGCTTGCGTACGTGCAGAAGGTGACATCGCTTCACGGCGGCAGTGTCCGCATTTCCGCGCCAGACAAGTCCGGGAGTGCCGTGGAGGTTACTCTTCCGGTTCCTGAAAAGACGCCGGTCAAGGAATAGATGAAGTCAATTCTTGTTGTAGATGATGAAATGAGTGTACGCGCGTCCCTGGAGGCGGTTTTCGAGCCGACCTACCGAGTGTTGAGCGCGGAATCGGGTGAGCAGGCGCTGGAGTTAGCCGAAAAGGAAGAGCCGGACGTTGCAATCGTGGACTTGATCATGCCGGGCATGTCTGGGTTGGAACTGCTTCCGGAACTCAAGCGCATTGATCCGACGATGACGGCCATTGTACTGTCTGCCCTCAGCGAGATTCCCGATGTTGTGCGAGCCATGCAGATGGGGGCTTCCCAGTATCTGACCAAGCCATTTGACGTGAACGAAGTGAAGTTGAGCGTTGAAATGGCCTTGCGCGACCGCGAGAAGTCAACGGAGATAGTGTCTCTCGAGAGCCAGATCAGCCGGTGGTATGATCCTGACGCGGTTGTGGGGAGTTCGGAGGTATGGGAAAAGACATTGAACACTGTGCGACGTGCGGCGAAGTCTCCGGGGGCAACGGTCATTTTCTACGGCGAGAGTGGTACCGGTAAGGAACTTTTGTCTCGCCTCACGCACAAACAGAGTGTACGCGCCGGGGGCCCCTTTGTTCCTCTCCACTGCGCGGCCGTTCCAGAAACGCTCCTGGAAAGTGAACTGTTCGGACATGAGAAAGGCAGTTTCACCGGTGCAACCGAGCGTCGGCATGGCTGTGTGGAGATGGCTGACGGGGGAACGCTGTTTATGGACGAGATTGGGGAAATGCCGGCCAGCATGCAGACCAAGCTCCTCCGCTTTCTCCAGGACCACCGTTTTCTGCGGGTGGGCGGACGCTCTTACCATGAAGCCGATGTACGAGTCATGGCCGCCACGAACCGAGACTTACAGGAAGGGGTTAGGGAAGGTTGGTTTCGTGAGGATCTTTTCTACCGCTTGAACGTGGTGCCGATTACCATTCCACCGTTGCGTGAGCGAGTTGATGACATTCCCCTTTTGGTCGATCATTTTCTGCGCGGTTTCCGACGTGAACGTGGTGTCAAGCTGGTGGATGTCACGGCAGAGACAATGGACCTTTTGCGGGCTTATGAATGGCCTGGAAACGTGCGTGAACTGCGTAACATCATTGAACGTGCCGTGGTCCTTCATGGCGACGGGACTGTGCTTCTCCCGGAGCATTTGCCCGCGGAGATAGGGACCTCCAAACGGCGTAAGGCTTTGACGCCGGATATCATCAGCCTTCCTGTTTCGCTCGAAGAACGCGTGAAGGAGGTTGAAAAGGATCTGGTGCAGCGTGCCGTGAACGAGGCGGGGGGGAACGTATCGCAGGCCGCCGTCCTCCTTCGGACAACCCGTCGGATCTTGAAATACAAAATGGATCAGTATGGAATCAGTTGAAGCAGTTTTGTTTCGCCGGGGTCCATTCGCAGTGTCACCGAGTCGCGGTCACAGGCCAACTCCCGGCCGGTCAAAGCATTTCTGACGGACTTAACCTTGGTCGGGAATCGGACCGTCTTCTTGTCTCCTACATCGGCCGTGACGGCCACGAACTGTTGACTGGCGTACACAATATCGCTCGTTCTGAACGGCCAGATGCGGTCGCTGTCGTCCAGGTAGATATGGACTCCGGCTTTTCGGGCAATCGCGCGCAAAATCGTTGCGGGAAGAATTTTTGCCCCGATATAGACGGACGTCCATGAATCGAACGGTTTGACGGCGAACGCGGGTTTGTCATTGGCGACAAACCGGCCCAGCACTCGTGCTTCTTTATCCGCCACATAGAACATTGGCCAGGCGAGTGTTTCATCCATGACCATGCATTCGCCGGGCAGGAAACTGAAGCCTGCTTGAAGTGGCCGCGGTAGACGTCCGTAGAGCGGCAAGGGCGAAAGGTTACGAGTAAGTTCGTGGACAGTGTCGGTAAGGCGGAATGTGACGGGGCGTGCGCTGTTGATTGCGGCAACGCGGAAGCCGGTTAAATCGTGCATGTGTTCCGTACTCATGGCGGGAGATGCGTCAGGTTGTATTAGGCCATTGGCGTATGCCCAGACCACTATAGCGCCGCGACGCTTAACCTTGCGGTTGACGGCTGTACGCTCCGCGCTTGTCAGGCTGTGACAGTTTAGAAAAATATACATCTTATAGTCGGGAAGATTGGGCAGAAGCAGATCGTTGTGGAAAATATGGTCGCATGGCGCGCCGATACGGGGAATCGTCTGTGATCGGTTCCAGGCGAGGAGATCCCGGGTACTTTCGAATGGGTGCGAAAACATGGACTTTTGATCGTAAACGACCGCGATTTCCGTGGCTTTCCCAGCCGACGTATACGAGTCTCGGGCGATCTTTTGCTGTCGGCTGAAAAGATCGACGATAGCGGGGTCATCGTAGAAAGAATGCCCCCCCTCCGCCATCTCGAACCACCAACCGTGCACGTCGTCGCACAGGACTTGGGCAAAATCCCGATTGAGGACGTTGGCGGTATCCGTCATGGAGTGACATCGGCAGAACTGTGTTTTATTGTGGTCGTCCGCCAGGTGCGTGCGCGAATCCGATTCGTTGATCCAGAGTTTTCCTCGGTAGACGATGGAATCAACCGGTACGCGGAACGTGGATCCACCACCGGGCTGACGATCGTAATACTGACTTGGCGTTGTCAGGTAATCGATGTGTGGCGAATTCGCGAGAAAGAGGGGGCCGCATATGGCGTAGGTTTGCGCAGACACACCGAGCATTGTTCCCCAGAATGCGCCGGTAAGGGCACGGTGATTTGTGCGGTCTTTAATGACCTCAGCCATTCGTTCGATGGTACGGGCGGTGCCGGCTGTGCGGGCTTCGTAGTAGTCGATCAGGAACTGGCTTTTCTCCGGATCGAGGAAATTTCCCCAGTCGCCTTCCGGATCACGTCTGCCGTTATGCGCAATCTCGCCTTCAGAGAATACCTGTTCGGATGAGGTGGGAATCCTTGGTTCACTGAGGCTTGCCTCGGGCATTCTCCACGCCTGCCGCAACGCCGATTCGTTTCCGTATTTCTCGTTCAGCCATGTGCTGTAGAATGTTTTAAAGGCCGGGCTGAAGTCACCGCATATCCCGTCTCTCGTATCCCGCAGGTAGTTCCATTCACCGCAGCAGCCGCCTTCCACATGGTAACCGATAACGCGTTTTCCGAATAGGCAACTCTCGACAAAATCAATGGCGTTTCGGATGTGCGGCGCGGCGTCACGTGCATATTTCTCCGATGCGTAGCACACTTGCCTGTGATCCGTAAACGTTCCATGTCTGTGTGCGCGAAAGCGATCGCGGCTGCCGTCTTCGAACATGACCAGTTCGTTCGGGTTCTCGTCGAACCACTTCTTGGACGGACGACAGTCCAGCCTGAGAAGAAAACAGGCTTCCGGGCAGGTGTCAAGGATGCAGTTTGCCTGATGCTCAGTGTAATCCCAGCCGATGCCCGCCGCGTCATCCTCAAAATGCCAGCCGCTCTGCATAAAAATAACGAAGAGCCGGAAGTTGGCCTGGGACAATTCCTGCGCGCGTCGTTCCGCAAGGTGAACGGTTTTATGTTCATCGCCTCGGACGCAAAAGGCCATTGGCGGCAGTGCTTGTCCATCGACAAACAGCTTTGCGCGGTGATGGATCATGCGGATTTCAGGAACTGCAAATTCAGATTGTTGCGACATGGTCACGATGGTTTCTCCACGGGATGACAGTGTCCCACGTTTTCTCATGAGGTAATCGGATTTGTTTACCAAACAACTTGGACTTGCGGGTATTGTGGAATGATGCGGTCGGCGGTAAGAATGGGCAGCCGACGGGTGAGAGCGGTTGCGATCAACAAGCGGTCAAAGGGATCGCGATGAATGTCCGGGAGGTCGGTTGCCAGTGCGGCAATGTCAGCGGAGATGGAAATCTCGACCAAGCCATAGAGATGCGCCAACGACCTGTACCACTTGTCCGTTCTGAGAGGTAGAATCAACTTGCCGCGTTTTACTTTGACTCCTATCTCGAACAGGCTTATTGCTGAAATGGCCAATGCGTCGGCGTTTTGTTCCAAAACGTCCAATGCTTTTTGGGGGAAGCGCGAGCGGGCTTCATTGGGCCACAAGAGGGCGCAGGTGTCAAGTAGAATCATTGGTGGGCTTCCGGCCATTCGTCTTCGCCCGCGGTTTCGGTCGCGTCGTATTCAATTTTGGGAACGAGTTTTTTCGATACGGGCGGCAGCGTTTTGCGATGGCTGGTTCGACACGCCCGCAGCTCCGCGATCGGGTGGCCGTTTCGGCAGATGATAACGGTTTCGCCTTGTTCATCGACAGTTGACAAGAGTGCCGACAGCTTTGTTTTAGCTTCGTGCGTATTGACGGTTAGCATATTCAATTGCCTCCTGTTTTTGGAGAAGCATGACTAAGGTGAACTAATCATACTATATCGCAGCCGTCATCGAATTCCAAGATACGAAATAAAGAGGTTTTGAATCTTGGACCCGCGCTTGGATCGGCGCGGAGTTGCGGTGTCAAGGATTCGGCAAGTATGCTCCGTACGATGTCAGTTTGTTTCTGAGTTCGTCCGTGTTGACCGAACGTGTATTCATAGCATCCGCGGCGGCCATGGCCGCGGCGATACCGGCGGCTTCTCCGGTCGTCAGGCAGCATGCCATGATACGGACACTACCGTTGGTTTTTCGGTCACTGGATATGCAGCGTCCCGCAACCAGCACGTTGTCCAAATTCGCGGGAATCAGGCACCGATAGGGGACGCCGAAGCTTTCGCCGGGGCCATAGGCCTGGATGTTCTTGCGGTTTCGCTCTTTCAGTTCGGGGATGCTCAGTTTTGTAAGATCCGTCGATTCGTCTCGTGATTCATGGACGTCGATGTTGTAAGCATTTCTGCAGATTTCATCGGGAAAGTCGCGGCGGGCCAGGTAATCTTCGACCGTCAGGACATAGTCCCCCATGATGCGCCGTGTTTCGCGTATGCCGAGGAGGCTGCCGGTAGCGACCAGCGGCGCGTTGGCAAACGCGGGGTGATACTCGGCGAAGGCTTCGCTGTATTGCGCTGCCATCTGGCGTCCTTTCAACAGGCCTTCCGTTGTGCTTCGCGGATTGGTGTTGTCCACTCCCTGTACGTGCCCTGTGTTGAAACTGAATGTTCGTGGAGCGATTTTCATACTGCAGGAGTGCAATTCGTTGATGAGCGGGTAGTTCTCCGATTTTATGGCCTTCCAGACGGGACTTTCGGGATCGTAGAAATGGATTTGCGGTCCTTGCGCGAGCAATTCTTCATCGATGTTCCCGATTGTAAAGCAGTGTGTCCCGGGTTGCAGATTACCCGTTTCGTCTCCTTTCTCGAAGGGGGCCCCGGCCCAGACTGCCAGATCGCCGTCGCCTGTGCAGTCTACGTATATCTTTGCTTTGTATGCCTGAAGTCCGGTCTTGTTCGAGACGACCAGCGTATCGGCCTTGTTGCCGTCGGATGTTTCAACCGCGCAGAGCTGGGAATGGAAAAGGATTTCGGCACCTGCGTCCAGCACCATCTCATCATAGATTCGTTTCAGCAATTCCGGGTCAATGGCTGGAGCAATGAGTGGATGTTCTTTCATAGCCTTCTTGAGGTGCGGCATGTTATCGCGTAGCGTGCAACGGACGTGTTCGGCCAAGCCACGGGCGATAATGTTTTTGCCGTCACTGTATCCACAGAACCATGGCACCAGTCCCGCCGTACCCATGCCGCCCAGCATGCCGGTTGCTTCCAGCAGCAATGTACGGGCACCCTCACGCGCGGCCGCGGTTGCGGCGGTGCACCCAGCCGGGCCGCCGCCGACAACGATAACGTCCCATGAATCGTCCAGGGGGATACTGCGTTCTTTCAGGATAT
>JAIPIM010000029.1 GCA_021734725.1 Minisyncoccota bacterium
GCTGCGTGGGCGAGTTCCGCAACTTCCCGTGTTGCCGCGATATTGTCATCAAGAGACAGCCTGGATCCGTCCACCATGACGGAGTCGTATTCCAGCGCTATCGCCTCCTTGATTATCGAGACATAGTCCACACGTTTGTTATCTTCGTCGATGACCGGCACGTGATCGAGGTGCAGCCGCGTTAAACGCCCGTCTTTATGCCTGTCATATTCAGCCTTGACGGCTTCTAAGCTGCCGGATTGAAATTTTCTCCATTCCAGCCGGGCAACTTCGATAAGCCCGAACGCATTGCGAGACTGCAATGCGGCGATCACAGGTTCAATGATGGGCAGGTACGGGATGTTGAAGGCAGGAATTACGGCAGCATTCTCCCGAGCACGCAGCATAAGCACGGATGTTTCACTCATGGTTTCTCCCTGATAATGAGCAACGTGTTTACCGATGGCTAATCGTCTTACGATTTGACCGTATACGAGAAGGACTGCTTTGTCCGCACGGCTGAGAAAGGCTCACCCTGGTGATATCAGGCCGGTCACTTTGGACAAGGCGTTCGACCAGTGTGCATTTACCAACCTGCCGTGTACCGGCGAGCAAGAGGCACGGGAATGATCGCCGATAATCGGTCCCCTTTTGTTCGATCAAGCAATTCACGGAGTTATTTCATGTCTGCAAGTTAAATATCTGTGTAATAAAATCAAGTTACTGTTCTGAATAGAGACACCGCAATCCCCTGGACTGCGATTTCCAGGGGAACGCCTAAGGGCACAGTCGAGACACAGCACGTTTCCATGCTGCGGGCGAGGGAAAGCGGTTGTTGCGTCATAAGAGTGAGAGAGTCAGGTCTCGGTTACCGCATTGGTCACGGAAAAAATCTTGGTTTTGTGTGCAGGAATCTCCTGGAGCTCCAGGCCGGGAAGGTTTACAACGGCTGTTTCATTGCCCATGTTCTGAACAATATGAACCATTCGCCCGTCCGCTGCAACCCGTGACCGCATCCAGACCGCGTCGGGAAGTGTGTCTCTGCGTTGAAGCCCCCATTGCTTGGCAAGTAAGTCATACAGTACGGGCATTTCTTCCAGTGGCAGCACCGTGCCCAAATAGAAAACCGTTCCCTTGCCGAACGATTTTTTGGTCAGCACCGGCCAGTCATGGCGGCATCCACCTTTGCAACGCAACAAGGTTTTGACTTCGGTATCCTTCAACGACAGGGCATCCAGCCAGCCGTCTGGATGGAGCTCCTGTCGCTGGAGGGGAATGACGCTGGGCCGGGCATCCGGCACGAGATTACCGTATGGTGGGCAGGTCACGCCGCACAGTTGATGCAGCGGCGCGGCGGGATACGGGGCATTGTATGCGCGTCCATCGTCGTTGTAGAGAGCGGACAAGGCGGTCAACAGTAGGGTACCGCCCTCGTCAACGTACTTTTCACAGCGTTGCATGAGTGATTCGTTCATAACCAGGCAGTGTGGAATGATGAGAATCGGGTAACATTGCCAGTCCTGATCCGGTCCGACCACGTCAAACGTCAAGCCATTTTCCAGGAGGCCGTGACAATGGCGCCGTACCATGAAAGGATAACTGTGCATAGGATGTTTACCCAACGGCTTGCAAGGCGGATTGTCCAGCCATTTCCACCAGGCGGGGAATGAAAACAGGAGGGCCACTGGGGCTCGCCGCGGTCGAGTTCCCTGCAAAACGGGTTCGTATTTTTTTATTTCCATGCAGACCTTTTTCACTTCGTCGGCTGCGGGTGAGGGCCACGTTCCCGGTCCGACGACCCCATAGTTGAGTTCTTCCCTGCCGAAGGGCGGGCAGTCCCAGCGAAAATAGTTGATCAGGTTCGCCCCATGCGCGATATGACGCCAAGTCCATTCCGCGAGTTTGCCGGCCGGCGGCAACTTGCCGCCGCCGCCGGCAACATCTGTTTCCATTATCCAAAACGGTGCGCCGTCCCCCAGCCCCCGCGTATAGCCCAGATTAAAGTCCATGTCTGGATTGCAGTAACCGAACCTGTCCGGTCCAGGTTCACCGTAGACATAGTAGTCCATTCCAACGATGTCGATTTCCCGACTCATGTCGTAATGATCGTATCCATGCCATGGCGCCATCATGTTGGTGGTGATTGGGGCTTGGCTGTGGTTCCGAATCACTTCGGTGTGTGCCTGAACGTACTGAATCCAATGCCGTGAGGTCCAGCGGCGGAATGCATGACGCAGTTGAGGTGCAGCATTTGCAACTGGGATATGAATCCCCTCCCATGCAGAATACTCACGCCCCCAGACCCGCATGCCCAATCGCTGGTTGACCTCGTCAAGCGAATCGTACTCGTCTTGAAGCCACTGGCGAAAACGGTCTTGGCACAGTGGGCAATAGCAATACGGGTGGCCGAGCTCGTTATCGATCTGCCAAGCAAGTAGATTCTCACACTGTCCGTAACGTTCCGCCAAGCGGTGGCAAAGTTCTATGAGGCGATGCATGAAAACAGGGCTGGACGCACAGCCATGCCGTCTCATGTCGCCCCTGTCACGTTGCCCATTTGACTGCATAACCGTTGTTTCCGGATAATTCACGGTCAACCATCGTGGCGGCACGGCGCCGGGCGTACACAAAATAAAGTTTATTTCATGGTGCCTGAGGAGTTCGACAAAGTCATCCGCCCAAGCGAACTCATACTGTTCTTCTTCGGGTTCGAAGGACGACCAGCAGAACTCAAAGAGACGTACAAACGACAGTCCGGCCTCTTTCATTTGCCGGACATGTTCTATCTGTGTCGCGCGATCCCAGAACACCGGATCGTATTGCGCACCGCAACCAATGAATTGAGAAGATTCAAGGTCATGCATCGCTTGTTTCCTCGTTGTATTCCAAACGCACCATCACTTTGCGTAACTTACTGACAAGCGCCTCGTTAACTTCCGTACTGGATGCTCCAATCAGATAGTTTATGCTCTTTCCTGCCGTGGAATTTTGTCAAGTACGGTCAGCAAAGCGGCACCGAATTCGGGGATCGGCGCGTTATGGTCTCCGCCGGGGATCTCTTTGTACCACACCTGCATGTTCTGCTCACGCAGTCTGCGCACCAGGTTGCGTGACTGGCTTACCGGTATGATGGGGTCCGCGTCCCCGTGTATGATTGCCAGGGGCATGGTTAAGCGGCTGGCATGGGCCACCACAGAGTTCGCTGCGTACTCCTTCTGCCGCATCGTCCGTTCCCTGCCGTAGGAGGATTCTATGGCTGCCACGATCTCCTGCAGCACCGGCAAGTCACTTCTTGCCGCCCACTCACAGTAACCGCCAATATCCGTTGCCGGACAAAGTGCCACCACGCCCGCGACGTCTTCCGGGTGCCGTATCGCGTAGATCAAGTTTCCCGTGCCCCCCATGGATCCACTGCAGAACACGAATTGGCTCGCTCCCCGGCGTTCACGGACCAGATTCAACAAGAACCGGAGATCGTCTACCGCCGCGGGGCACATCCAGGCATTGCCCCGCAAGTTGGGGCAGAGTAAGCCAAGTCCCAGTTCCGCGATCTCGCGCTCCCGCTGCTTGAGGTATTCCTGGGTGAAGATCTGGTCGCCCGTTGCGCCATGTCCATGCAGTACAACCACCCACCGCCCAGTGGTGTCGTGGCCATCGCGCACCAGCGCCCAGTCGCGCCTGCCGTCCACAGGGCTGCTGTATTCCCATCGCTCCACATTTGGCTGGTCACTGGACGCCGCTCTACGGCGGCTATTGCCAAGCCGCTGGGGCTCGGTTTGAGCGTTATCTGATTTGCCGGGTTTCATGTGTTCTCCGAGCCCTGCTCTGTCATTGGTTTGCGGCAGGGGTGCTGGCATCTATGGAATTCGTGTAATCCGCGGGTTACTGGCTGCTGATCCCCATCAGCTCGTCCACCTTACGTATGAGTTCGGCAAGCCGCTTCCGTTTGGCGTTGAGCAGGTCGGTACTTTTCGTCCAATGGAATTTGTCTTGATAGATTGCCGGTTCAATAGTCAGTTCCTTTTCGATCTCGGCTATGAGCGTCCGATGTTTTTGCGGACTGAGGTAGCGAAGCCGGTCGTACAGGAGCTTAAAATATTCGTAGTCTTCCAAGCCGTCCCGTGCGCTGGCCAGCCGCATGCTGGGAATAAGCTTCCAGTCAGGTCCCGGGTAGACCAATGTCCCATTTCCTTTCATGAATCCACTTTCCCAGGGGACGGTTGGGAAGCGTTCCGCGGCTGTTTTTTTACCACTGTTTTCTCTGGGTGTCTGTGTCATGGCAAAAATAAGGAAACCGTCGGCCTTGAGTTTCCAGGCGATCCACCCATGCATCCTGGCTCCCAGATACGATTCATCGTAAAGGATAAACGGCGTCGTATTCCCGTCGGGGTCAACCCCCATGCCACAGGTATAGAACATAAACTTTTCGCCCCATTTGTCGCGCCGGGCATAGATTTGTTTGAGTTGGTCATCCGTCACGTGGTTCAGGTTGGGCGCCCACGTGTCTGCCCAGCCGTACGCATCGATGCCACCCGGCGCATAGTCCGGCGCGAACCCGAAGTTCTTCATTTTGAGTTCCGGCGTTATACGTCGCAGATACCGGTGGTTGTTGATCATCGCTTCCCAGTCGGGAATGCTCTTGGGTTCGTCATGCATCTCAAAATCATGTATGCCGAGCATCCCGGTCTCTCTCAGCAGAGCGACATACTCCTTCATGAACTTCTCGTAGAAGGGGTGCTTGCTCCAACCGGGTTTGGTATCCCACCATTCCTTCAGAATTTGGCTCAGGGGGATCCTGTCACCGGTCTCCCGGTCGACCACGCTTCCCCGATGGAAAATACTGTAAGCGCCACCATTACAGCCAAAGCTGGCACCAAAACCGGAGGCTCCGTATTTGAGTCCCAACCTGAAGACTTCCCGCCACTTTGAGAAGTCGAACGAGAACGTCCCGTCCGCTTCGCGATAGATGGTCAAGAAGCTGCCCATGGCATAGTGATCCAAGGGGAAGCACGCATGCCGGTATTTGGATAGCACCTTCAAGTGTTCTTCGTAAACCTCCAGCGTGAAGGCAGCATTCCCGTAGAAATTGCGCCAGTTGATATTCGGTGTATACCAGGGATCGATATGAAGCGAACTGACGAACGGGATGTCGAAGCCAAAACTGTTAACCACGATCTCCCGTGAAACACGTTGCCCATTGGCTGACACCGTGACGGTTCCCCGATACTCGCCCTTTGGGGTATGTGGTGGCAGGTGGACATTCACAAAGACGGGCTGAATCTGGCTTGCCGTAGCCTGAAAAGGCGTGTAAGGCCACAGGATATCGGGTTCATAAGCTGGCGCATCCGGCTCGTTCTTGGCATAGTTGCCTAGGTGGACATAATCGACGATGTTGGCCTCGCAGTTCTCTTTGGAAATGGTTCCCCGAGTTCCCTTGAGATCGGAAAACGACACCGTCACGCCATCAAGCGTTTGCCAGAATGGGATCACCAGCAACTGAAACGATTCGCGTTCCCCGCCCGCCAGCGACAGCGTGATGGCGTCGGTCAGGTTCCCGTCGAAAAGGTCGCCGCGGTGCACGCGCTCATATGGTCCGGCCGAACCGACCACAAACGCGACATCGTTCACGCCTTTGGGGTAAAGCCCGACAATGTGCAGATCAAAACGCAAGCCCCCCCAGAAATCCCGTAGTTCCGGCAGTGCATCGGCCAATGCTTTCCATTCCTCGCGGGACAGGCCATCGACCTTCCTGAGCATTGTCAACGGTTCGGCAGCCGCTGCGTTTAAACGGGATAGACGTCTCTCAAGATCTGCTTTGGCGGGATGGTTGAAATGGGTTAGCTTATCACGTGCAAGATCCATTTTCTCCTTGATTTCGAGCAGCATCTCCGCCGTGGATGGCAGCATAACCTGGGATCGGCCGGTGAACACAGTCTTACCATCGTCGGCAATGGTAACATCCATAGCCCAACGCCCGGAACGGGTAATGTGATAGGGAATAGCGACGTTCTTTTCGAACGGCACCGTATTCTCGTCGACCGCCTGACCATCGCGCTTCAGGGTGTAGGTTAAAACCAGCGCATTGCCGGCAGGTTTGGCGGCAAGCGCCACCGTGCCGGGTCCATAGTACATGGGATTTTCGTGGTCCCACTTGATACTCGGCAATGATGCGCCCGTTTTGCGTCCCCGGAATATCGCTTCGCCGAATTTAGCGGGGTTGCCGAAACTGCTGCCGGTGGGGCTCCAGTAGCTCCATTCTCTCAGCCGTCCTTGATCGCGGCAGAAATTGACCCCCCAGACGGCACCGGGTTCGGGGGTTCCACAAGACGTGCCATCTATCGTGAGAGCCCGAAAAGGAATCGCGATCTCGACGGTCCAGGAATCCGCATGCAATGCCGTTCGGCTTTTCCAGTCAGGCGAGGTAGGATTGTAGGCTCTGCCAACACCGCGGGCCACGTCATACCTCGCACCTCCGGGTGAAACAATGAACTGGAAATAGGACTTCTTGCTTCGCCCCGGGTCGAGAAAAAGCTCAAGGCAGTCCGGACCGGCCGCGAAATTGATCATATCCCGCATGTCGTCAGGCGGTCCCGCCTTGAGTTTTTTCATATCCTTCTCATGCAGGAGCCAGAACGCATAAAGATTATCGGCATCGTAGCACAGCTTCACCTCCGCCTGCATGCTGGCCAGCCGTCCTCTGCCCCCCAGCAACTGGAAACCCGTCACGGAACGGGCGCTCTTCCAGCAGGCATCGTCTGCCGCTCCGTCAATCGCTGGTGGAGTATCCGTCCAGAATACTTCAATGTTGTAGGTTGGGGTGTCCGGATTCTGGGCGGCAACGCCGATTGCGGCTGCCACGGCAGACACACACAGGATTCTTTTCATACAGTTTGTTTTATTCATGTAAGGATTTTCTTTCTGTTCATGCCGAATGTCGGCTTTTCAGCGATATCAGCCTTTCGGACTTGACGCCTCGAATCTCGTGCATTCGAGGCGTCAAGCCCGAAAGACTGCTAGGGGCAATCCCAGTAGCCGGACCAGGCTACGCCAACAGGAACAAGGTAGGGGCCGATGGCCATTTTATTTGTGCCGTCCCACGAGAGAGGGGGGAACCCCAGATTCCGGACATGGCCATCGAGAAACAGCAGGTTCGCGCTCTGCGCGGAGTGTCGAGACGCCACCGAGCAAAGTGTTGATTCAGCATAAAACCCCCAGGCAGCGTGCCAAGTATTAATATTCGACCCGCCCTGGTCGCCGGTGAACACTTTGCAGGCAGGATGCCGGAGACTGTCACTCGTGATATAGCCGCTGCCGTCGGGATCCCTGAGCGGCAGTTTGTGTTCGGATACCATCATGGGACCGAGATAGGGGTTGTTTCCATACGACGGGCGATGACGGTCTCCACAGGTGCCTTCGGGATTTTCCGGACAGTAAAAGACGCTTCCCTCGACAATGGGCCAGGTCTGCGCATAAAGTTCGCTTCCGTTGGGCAGAACCGCCGTGAACTCTTGACTTATGAGATACGGGGCCAGGGTATCGACCATCGCCCAGTTGCTCCATCCATACCGGTCGAACGTGTCAGCGGCGATGAACCCGTCACGGTCATTGGCGTACAGCATGAGAGCCATCCCGATCTGTCTCAGATTGGACGCGCAATGAATTCCCCGCGCCCTGTCTCTGGCACTTTTCAGTGCGGGAAGCAACATAGCGGCCAAAACAGCAATGATCGCGATGACCACCAGTAACTCGATCAGAGTGAATCGACTATGCTTTTTCATGCCTGATCAATCCATCCTTCCGGCAGTCATTATTCACTAATCCCGATTACGACGACGCAGCAGCAGTGCCGTCGCACCCAGGCACATCAGTGCGAGGGAGGCGGGTTCGGGCACCAGGAAGACATCGAATTCATAGATAGCGCCGTGATTGAACGGATAGGTACTCGGGAAAGGAAGGCCCGTGGATACACCGCGGTCGCGCGATCCCCAGCTTAGCAGGCGGATGTAGTTGAAGTCTGAAATGTCCCACTTGCCGAATGTGAAAGTAAGCTTATATGTATCGGCCGTCGATGTAATGTCGTCGGTCGTCGCGATAGTGCTCCAGGTCACATTATCAGTTGAGACAGCGATATCAAAGCGGTGTTCATCGCGGTACGCGGTTGTCCGGTCAAGCCACAAATCCACCTGGGACAGGAATTGCGGGTAGGATTCATTCGGGTTGAGTTCCCAAACGGCATATCCACTGAGCGGCGAAAGATGCTCGCCGTTGTCGGGTTGAGCATATATTGCGGCCGGGGCTGTAATCCCGCCATCCGTGAGGCGGCTGACGTTGTCAATCCATCCGCTGCCGCCGACCGCGACCGGTGTTTTACCATTCAGCGCGTCTGCATCAGACTCATTGAGAGATTCGTTCACGTGCGTGAGCGTGACGGGATCTCCGGCTGTAAATACGTCAACCTGTGTTGTGTATGTTGTCCAAGTGCCGCCGATGTCGTTGATGACACGCACATAACGTGCACCGATCGTCTCGCTGGGATCGTCGAACGTGAAGCGCGCAAGATTTGTCGTCGTGCCGGGGGTGACCAATCCGCTGGAACTGACGGTTGACCAAGACGATCCGTCTCCGGAGACCTGTACCGTGAGGTCGTAATCCCGCCGGGTAGCCAGCCCCCCCTGGGTCCATACATCGACACCCGTGAGATACCGTGTGCTGGCTGGCGCGCCGAGTTCCCAGGTGAGAGTGTTGCCGCTTGTCAGGTATACATTGCTGCCCGTGCCGTCCGTGAAATCACGCATAATCCCCTGTGTGGGGAAACCACCTGCTTCGGTGGCGACCTTAAAATGGATAGCATCATTGTCCGATGCGTCCCAAGTTACGTCATCCAATTGTGTAAATGTGGCCGCGTGAAGAATGCATGAGGCCGAGATGAAGGCGCAAAAAAAGAATCTCAGAGGAACATTTTGGATTTTGTCAAAACGCGTGGTGTAATTCATGGGATGACTCCTTTGCCTTTTGTGACTGCTGATTACGGATTGTCGCGTTCGATTTACGGTCGCTTCATGGCATCCCTCGTGTGTTGTGTTAATGAGGGTGATAATGACCTCCTTTGGATGTGCCGACTGGACGCATTCAAATCGGTACTGGCACGCACAGTCAGTCGGGTTGGAACTGTAATCCGTGGGGGGACTTCCTGGCTGTTCAAACGCTTCAACAGCATGGCCACGGCGGTAGATGCCATGGTCGCCGGGTTCTGCGATACTGTGGTAAGTGGTACACGCAGGCGTTCGACATGCGGGATATTATCGCCGAAACCGGCCACGGCCACGTCTTCAGGCACGGAAAGTCCGATTGCTTCCAGGATCTCAATGATATTGAGGGCAACATCATCCGAGTAACAGAAAATCGCCTGGTAGTCGTTTAACTTTTTGCCCAGTTCTGCTGACAATAATTCGCTGTAAGGGTGTGACGGTACTTTGATCACGTGTGTCTGTGCGTCAGCAATGCCCGCCTGTTTCAACGCTTCACGAAATCCCTCTTCGCGTTCGTTGGCTGATGTGCTGAACGGCAAGTCCACGTTAACCATGGCGACGGGACCCCTGTTTAATGACAGAAGATGGTGCGTTGCGTCCCGGGCCCCTTGCCGGTTGTCGGGCACGACCGAGCAGGCCCCCTCCACATCCACGAAATGGTCAATGAAAACAATCTTATTCCCGGCTTTGATCAGTTCGGGGTATACAGACTCAGACCAGGGGACCGTGGTTCGCGGGACAACCAGCAGACCATCGACACGAAACTGCAGGAGGGCGTTGATATCCGTTTCATCGCTGACGGTGTGCCAGTCCCAGCCTCGCAGAAGCAGGGAGTATTCCGCCTTTCTCACACTCTCCTCCATGGAATGAAAAAGGCGTGAAAAATACTGCCCGCCAAACCCTGGAAAGACGACCCCCAGGATGCTTGTCGATCCTGACACAAGAGAGGCGGCGATACGATTCGGCGAGTATCCTAGAGCCGCTGCTGCTGCTGTCACCCGGGCCTTGGTGTCGGTGGAAATATCCGGTTCGTCGCGCAGGGCTTTGCTCACCGCGCGCTGGCTCAATCCCACTGCACGAGCAATTTCGGCTTGACTAATGCGCTTTTTCAACAAGTCACTTCCTTCTGTTCGCGGCATTCAGCGCCGCGCAGCCCCGCAGAAATCGAGCCTGTACCTCGGCAGGCGTGAACGCCCGTTTATAAATGGCCACTTCATCAACGCCCATGACAGGCGAGCTGCCGCCGATGCGTAGAGGGGCATCGCTGGATATCAGTGGGCCTTCGAAAGGAACGGGTTCGCCATGCGGACGCCCGTTCATGTAGAAGCGGATGGTTTCCGAATCCCAGACTCCCACGAGCTGCGTCCATTGTTTCGGCGCTATGGAGTTTGCCGCCCGCGGGAAATCCTGGGTGTTGACTCGGTGAGGTTTACCGTCGGCACCGTTAAGTTGGAACCAGATGCGTGTGGCATTGCGGCGAAGATGAATATTGAAAGCACCCGTAGAAATGACCAGCGGATATCCGTTGCCGAGAAGGTTTGGATCGATATGAACCCAGGCTTCCACGCTCAGGGGCCCCTCGGTTATGCGCAAAGGTCCGGCACTGGGCACTTGGACCTTATAGCGACTGCCGCCGCCGCAGTACAGGGCCTCGCCGTGTACGCCCCTTCCACGGCGCACATGCCCCGAATCCATGCCTGCGATAACACCGTCCAGGTCATGACCCGAGCTGTCGACCGCAATCTCACCCGAGTCTTCTTCAAAGCGCCACCAACCGGTAAGATCCTTCATCTGGAGCTCGCCCAGGATATCTGCGTCCACATCCGCCGGCGGCCGGTGATCTGGTCCGTCAATATAGAGGAATCCCATGTGTTCAGGTTTCTGAATCGGCCCCTGCGTGCACTGCCAGATTGCCACATCGCCGGAAGGGTCCCCTTTGCGGACAGCATTGAAGAACAGTCGTTTGCCGGGTTCAACATTGAGATCGGCAAGGGGTATTGCCAGCTCCACGGTCCACGTCTCGCCGGGGTGCAGGCTCGAGCGGACCATCCAGTGACTCTCCCACCGTTCCTTTGCACCCTCGCCCGCCAGCTTCCAGGTGTCGAACGTACCGTCGGGCGCGACTGATATGAAATGCGGAACGGCACCGCCCGCAGGTATTGTCGCGAGCTGAAGGCGGACGCTTTCGGGCGTGCCGGGCTGATGTTTTGTTCGCGGTCTGGCAAACTCATCATATCGTATGTACAGGTTGGTCCCGTCATGCGCCAGCCGGATCAGCGGCAAGTGCAGCGTCGGCTCACCGTATGGTCGCCGCCAGTTAACCAATGCAAACGCCGTCTGCCAGTTGACATTGGTCGGGTCATTCCCGCTTACCGGCTGAAACGTCCATGGCGCGCGTGCGTAGCGACGTCCGGTGACGGCGCGGTTCTGCTTTTCGTATTTTTGTCGTCCTTCTTCCATATAACTGAAGATCCCGGCATCAAAGATATCAATCCGCTTTCTTTGCTGATCCGTCACTGCCATTTCACGCGCCTGCTGCAGGAGTCCGCGCATGGTTTCCATTCGTTCGTGTGTGCCGAGAAATCCCCAGGCAACATCCGGATTCTGGCCGCGCCTGCCTGGGGGGTAGTAGTCGGGGTTGGAAAAGAGGTCTTCCATCATGCTGTACAGCTTTCGCATGGGCGGCGCGGCCGCGCCATAGTAGTCGGTGTAAAAGTCGGTAAGGATATCGTCTACCGAAAGGGTGGTGTCATTCAACATCTTGAGAGTGATGTATGTATTAATGTCCTCGCCCCAGCCGTTGAAGAAGGGCCCCTGGCACCCGAGCCGCTCGTATTCCTTGAAGATTGCCCCGATATGATGCATGAAAAAGCCGGGGAAACAGTGCCAGTGTCGTCCGTCCCCCGCGGACTCTCGGGGGAAGGTGTAATAAAGCCAGAGAAAGACCTGGTCGCCGGGCAGCTTGTCGAGCCAGTTACGCAGAATGTTCCACTCATGTCCTTGAGTCGGATGATCGGTAGGGTGCCGAACGCCCATGCAGACCTGCACCGCAATAGTGTCCTCCAGCGGGAAGCTCGGTGTCTTTGCGTACCCGGCGTACGAAAGCGTCGCGATATACTTGTCGGGATGCGTTTTTTTGACTTCGCGGGCCACTTTGTTGACAAAGTTGAACCAGTAGTCACTCAACCAACCGTTGGCGAAATGCGGACTGTCTTTCTCGTCTGGGTTCATGAGGGCTTCGCATTCTGGACACTTACAAAAGCCCCAGCCGTCATTTGGGACCACCGGGAAATAGTCCGAATTGGGGATGGCGTTGAAGGCCCGAATCATATCGTTGTTCAACGTGCTGTCAAAGTAATCGCGAGCATCCTGCGCCACCTGAGCTACGACGTCCTCGTTGGTATAGCACAACTGATTCGGCGTGCCATCGAACCCTTTGGCAAACCATTCCTGATGCGCATTTTCGCCGTCTCCCCAGAATCGGGAAACATAGGGTTTCATCGAGTGGTTTGATTTGTACCTCAGGGAGCCTCCCAGCCGCATGCGGCGCAGCCAGATTCCCTCCGTCTGGTGGATACGAAACCAGAGCTTGTGGTTCTCGAAAAAGAATCTACCGCGCTTTTTCCGGTCGGGATCCTGTGGTTTGTCCGCCTTGAGATGATACGCGTAGGCAGCGGGGTAGGCGGTTTCGATAAATGCCTCGAACTCCGGCGTCCGATCATTCCAGAAGCACTGGCTGAAGACGTTCGGCCAGCCCCACCTTGCACCGGTCCAGTCACGATAAAGGAAGGATGGTTGACGCCGGACATTGCGGGCAGTGACCGTAAGTGTGGGCGACCGTGTGAACTCTGTTCCGGATTCCGTGGCATTCCACCAACGGACACCGCAATAGTCTTCCAGAAAGGAGTACACGGCGTGCAGCGTGCCTTGAGGATCCATGATTGGCGGCAGCGAATACCGTGAAGCCAGGCCGATCGTCGAGTCATAGTCCACTTTGCCATGATCGTTTTGATCGTGCCCAGCCAGAATAATGGCGTCCCGCTTAAAGAGTATGGCATACTCGAGGAACTTCCATTTATCGGGCAACGGGCAGCCGTACTCCCGGGCTGCAATGCTGTCTCCGATACAGATGGCCAAACCTTCAACAGCATCGCGTGACGTTACGATCTGGAGTTCCGCCCCGGTGATGAGTTTGAGATGATATTGCAGTTCATAAGCGCCTAGGCGGGCGGCACGCGTGGGGTTTTCCGCCAGCAAAATGGTTGCGGCCGGCTGTGCTTCGCGCGCCAGCGTGACCTCTCGTGGACGCAGGCCTGTTGCGACGCTGGTGCATCCAGTCAGCAGGCAAATGAAACAGCAACTGCACACGATGGAAAACGATGTAAGCAGCCTCATCTTCTCTCCTGAGTTAAGCACGTTCCATGGTTTGGTGTTTTGCTTCCTGGGTGCTCTTGTCATGAACCCCCTGCCCTGACTGTGCATTGTTCACCGGCTGGTCTTCTACGTAGAAGCAAACTACTCCAATGTCCCGATCATGTCAAGTGCACACATTAAAAAAGGCCCCCACCGAACCGGATTTTGGCAGCCCTATTTTGCTAACGTAACCTCCGCCAGCCGATCCGTGTCTTTCACCGAACAGAACGGCACGAGCGAGCCCACTTCAAGGTCGTTTGACTCGGCCACCTGCGGGGAGGCGACGCGGACGATGTTCATATAAAACGTATCGCCCGGCTCAACGCCGTGCGGAATCAGATCTTCCAGGGGAACCGCCACACGGGCGACCCAGCCGCGGTCGGAGTCGGTCGTGCATTCCACTACGTAATCGAACAATTCCGGCATGACAACATTTTGACGGAAATTGACCTCTCCATGCGAGAGCACATTATGGGTCTCCTCGGAGTTGAAGGCGTATTGCCGAAAAGGAAGAGCACGCGCTTCGGCAAAGTAGATTTCCCACTCGTCGTAGGGATAGACCATTTTGAAGTTTTGCAGTTTATCCGGATGACGGGGATCGACAAGCTCCAGATAAAGGAATTCACCATCGTGCGCGAGCTTTCCTGTCAAATTCGCGCCGACAGCTTCCACGCTGCCGCGTTTGTACCACGGCCCGATTGTCAGGGCCTTGTCCCAGTTGATCGCATCCACCTTTCCCTGAGCCCCGGCAACGCGTGGAATCGTGAATTCGGGGATCGGTGTGGCCATCCGCTCAGCGTAAGTGGCTTTGCCGGCTTTCATATAATCCCAGATCCCGGTCTCAAACAGAGCCACACGGGTACGGTAGAGATCGCTGGTCGCGACAGTCTTGGCTCTGTCCATGTGTTCCTGGATTCTTGTCATTCGCGCGTCTGTTCCCAGCCCTTCCCATGAGGCTTTGGGCGAGACAATCTTGCGGATGTCCTTGTAATTTTCCGGGTTCTGGTACGCGTTTTCGATAATGTCATAGATTGCCCGCATAGGTGCGGCAGCCGGACCGTACATGCGCCTGAAATATTCCTCCAGCAGGGCGTCCACGGCCCGCGTCGGGTCATCCATCAATTTGAACGTCACGTAGTTTTCGACGTTTTCGCCGTACCCGCAGTGGAAGATGCCGTCGACATTGGCCTCGTGAAACAGCTTGAACTGTTCACCGATCGCATGCGCGAAGAATCCCGGCCAGCAGTGGTAGTTGTTGTTATTGGCTAATTCGCGCGGGAAGGTATAATAGAGCCACAAGTAAAGCGTGTTGTCTTTGCGTCGCGCAGCCCATTGTTCAAATATCTCACGCTGACGTTTGTGTCCCTCCGAAAACACCGGGAACCGATTGGCTGTCCAGCAGTAATGGACGGCCACGTTTGGTGCCAACTCGAACGATGGCGGCAACGTGTAGTTTGAGTAGGCTAGGGCGGAAACGGTTTTGTCCGGATGCGTCTTATACACGCGCTTGGCAACCTCATTGACAAAGTGGAAGACCAAATCGCTGTTCCTGCCGTAGGTGTAGAGTGACTGATCCTCCTGGACGCGAGGATCGTCTTCCTTGAGAATTAAGGCGCGACATTTGGCACATTGGCAAAACCCTCCCGCATCATTGGGCACGACGGCGTAATTGTTGCGGCCCCAGCGGAACGCTTTCATCGGATTCCCAGAGACATTTTTGCCCTCGAAATAAGTGCGGGCGTCCGCCGCAACTTGTTCAATGACCTCTTCGTTTGTGTAGCACAGCTGGTTGGGGCGGCCCTGCGTGTTGCCTGTCTGGGCAAACCACTCAGGGCGATGCTCAATGAAACCGGCATTCTCCTTTTTGTCATCAGAGGGCCCCCAGAACCGCGTATAAAAATCGTGGAGCGAATGGTTGGCCCGAACGAGGACTCCCCCATTCCGCTGCCGGAGCAGAAACCGTCGACACGCCGGTTTGATGCGGTTCTGCAAGAGCCAGAAGTTCTGGTCTTCCCCGTTTTTGTAGGCATCGGGAAAAAGGTGCTTCATAAAGGCGTAGAAACCGGCTGTCTGGCGTCGCCACATGGTGTACGACCAGGCGTGGCGGTCGGCAAAGCGGTCTGTTGTCACTTCGCGGTACGCAAAGAATGGCTTCCGGCGGATATTCCGTCCTGAGACCGCCAATGTTTTCCGCTTTGGAATATCGGTACCGAATCTGCCTGGATAGAACCAACGGACATTGCAGAACCTCTCCAGGAAATCGTATACGGCATTCAGGGTTCCCCGTGCCTCAAAGCTGCCTGGCGTGTCGTTGTCATAGACCAATTCGTCCTGGCCCACCAGGAAGATGGCGTCAGGGGAAAAAACGATAGCGTATTCTTGGTCTTCGAAACTTTCGTTGGTTAACCCGACAGTTCGTGTTCCCGCACTCTCGCCCACCCATATTAATGGTCCCTCAACAGAATCTTTCGCATGCGTAATGGGCAGTCTTGCGTTTGTCATGTGCGCGATGTGGTACTGCAGTTCACGCGCTGCATCACTCGCGGCTCGGGTGGGCCTTTCAGCCAGAACGATCGTGGCCTTTGGCTGGCCGTCTTTGACCAGAATCATTGCTTCGGAGGCATCCTTGGCGACTGACAAAGTTCCCTGAACCATGACTACAGCGACTGCTATGACGGTTGATTTCAGGGGCATGGGCATTGCTATCATCCAAACGATCTCCAATGGTTTTTGAGCAGGTTTGCGAGTCGGCATACTTCTGCGTAGAAGTACACTACCCCAATTAATTCGGTACGTCAAGCACATGGACTAAAAAAACTATCCCCCGAGAAGACAAATGAAGGCTCTCAGCCCTGATTAATCAGGCTAGAGATCTTCGAGGTCGTATTTCTTGAGCTTTCTGTGCAGGGTGCGGCGGCTGATGCCCAGATGTTTCGCGGCTTGCGTGCGGTTGCTGTTGCATTCCTTCAATGCACGGACGATCAGGTTTTTCTCATGCGTATTGATGTCGAGCTGTCTGGACGGAGCATCGAGAGGCGATCGTTGGGGAATTGGCTCGGGCGGCGATGACGTTGTCTGTTCATCTGGTTCTTCGGTGGCATGCGCGACACTCCCACGGATATCGGCGGGCACGTCACCGAGCGTAAGGGTGCTGCCGCGCGCCATGACCACCATGCGTTCAACGGAGTTGCGCAGTTCACGGACGTTACCCGGCCATTCGTATTCGGTAAGCACCTTCAATGCTTCTGCCGAGAACCCGTTGAGTTTCTTGGCGTTCTCCGTGCAGAACAGTTTCAGGAAATGGTTCAGCATCAACGGGATGTCTTCTTTCCGTTCGCGCAGGGGGGGCAGATGAATATTGAGGACATTCAGGCGATAGTAAAGGTCTTCCCGAAAGGTTCCGCCCTCCACCATTGCTTTCAAGTTCTGGTTGGTGGCGGCAATCAGGCGAACATCGGACTCAATGGGCGCAGCGCCGCCGACACGTTCGAACGTTCGTGTCTCGAGTACGCGCAGCAGTTTAATCTGCGTGGAGGCATCGATTTCGCCAACTTCATCAAGGAGAAGGGTGCCACCCTCGGCCATTTCAAAGCGCCCCAACTTTCGTTCGTGTGCACCGGTGAAGGCGCCCTTTTCATGGCCGAAAAGTTCACTTTCAAGCAGATTGGGGTTCAGTGAAGCGCAGTGCACGACCACGAACGGGTTGGCGGCGCGCGGGCTGAGCGTATGAATGGCTCGCGCGACCACCTCTTTGCCCGTGCCGCTCTCGCCCGTGAGCAGCACCGTGGTGCGAGCCGGTGCCACTTGCCGCACAGTATCGAAGACAACGGTCATTGGGCGTGAATTGCCGATAATACTGTCCACGCTGTATGTCTTGCTGAGCTCACTCTGGAGCCGTGCGTTTTCGGCTTGAAGCCGACGGCCTTCCAGGCCGCGGTCGATCACCATTTCCAGGTTTCCCAGGTTCAATGGCTTGGTGAGATAGTCGTAGGCTCCCTCCTGCATGGCGGCATCCGCGATTTGAATCGTGCCGTAGGCGGTGAAGAGGATCACCAGGGGAGGGTTGTCCCATGTATTGACTTTCCGTATGAATGCCAGGCCGTCCATGCCGGGCATCCGCAGATCCACGAGGATAACGTCTATGGATTCATCCTGAAGGATTTCGAGCCCCTTCTCCGCCGATTCCGCCAGCAGCATGTCATACTTATCACGGAAGTACTTTTTCAAGCCTTCACGTGTGTTTCGTTCGTCATCGATGACCAAGATGCGAGGTTTAGGCATATGACTCCGACTCCTTCTGATCGTCCCGGGTTCCGGCTTCCAAAAGTCTGGTGTGCCGTTCGTGCAATGGGAAGCGAATGCGAAACGTTGTTCCTTCATCTTCCGCACTTTCGATGCCGAATTCGGCTCCGTGTGAACGCAGGATTCGTTCAACGACCATTAAGCCCAACCCGGATCCGTCCGGGCGTGTCGTGTAGTAAGGTTCCATGATGCGGCGCATGTTGTCGGCCGAGATGCCGCGCCCGTTGTCGGCGAAGCGGATGTCCAGAAAATCATCCGTGGTTTCGCAGTCAATGGTAATTTTGCCGTCTTCCGACAATGCTTGCAGGCTGTTTCGAATGATATTGTAGAACGCCTGTTTCAACTGCCCTGGATCTCCCTGAATGACGGGCAGCTTGTCGGGGAGAGAAGCTTCCACCCGGATTTTGCGATCCTCGATTTCAGCGCGCAGGAAACGCAGGGCTTCCGCCAGCACGGTCTGAATCCGCAGGGGGCGCAAATCAGGTGGTGTCGGTCGGATAGCCCTTAGGAAGTTGTTGACAATAGAGTCAAGCCGACGGACTTCATCCAAGGCAATTCGGACCGTTTCTTTTGCGTCCGCGGCATCCTCATTGTCCCATGGTTCCGACAAACCGCGCTCCAGAAGTTGAAGCTGGATCGTCAGGCTGTTGAGCGGGTTGCCCAGTTCATGCGCGACGCCCGCGGCGAGCTTGGTGACGGCTTCCACTCTTTCGGACTCAATGGCGAGTTCGGTGTCCCGTCGTGCTTCCGTGACATCTTGGAAGATAAGGGTCACAAGCGGGATCTGCTCTTCGCCTTCAGGTGTATTGTGCGGAACCACATGAAAGGTGAGAATTCGATTGCGCGGGTAGAAGACCTCGATTTCCTGGAACGACACGCGCCGCCATTCTTCCGTGTTCGCGTCCATGAGCCCCATCCAGTCAATGTCCGGCAGGAACCGGCGCAGATCTTCGCCTTCAGCATTTTCGGGGACCCCCAAAAGCTCCTGCGCTCGGGCATTCAGGTACCGGATGCGCATATCGCGTTCGATAACGATAATGCCTTCATGGATTGTGTTGAAGACCGACTCCAGGAACCCCTTTTCACGCACCAGTTTCAGCACATAATTTTGGACACTGGTGGGGTCCAGCCGATCCAGTCGTTCAATCAGTCGGTCGAGAAATGTATCCGAAGAACTCATGCTCTAAATATGAGTCATTTTGACACAATTGCAAGAGGAATAACGACGGCCGAGGCGGTGTTTCGGCTTTTGCCGTGCCACTGGAACATCGCCAGAAAAGAACTGGGACGGGAAACTCTATGGTTGTATTAGAATCCCTCGTAAAAGAACCGTCCGAGCCCGATGGTGAACACGATATTTCCGTACAAGGCGTGCTCAAGCGCGACTGCGGCCAGGGAGTGTGACCGTCGAAAGGTCCAGCAGAAACTAACGCCGGCGGCAGCCGTCAGGACAACGGCTGGAATATTATCGAAGACGATATGCATAAAAGCGTAGGTTCCGGCGCTGGCGGCAACGAGTGTCCACTCTTTCCGGAACAGTGCCCGGTACCGATGGAAGAAGAACGTCCGGTAGACCAGCTCCTGGGGGTAGGCTGACAGCGGTGGATAGAGAATCATTACAACCAACCAAACGAGCGGTTTTCGACGCGGGAACGCGAAGAGCATGTTTGGTGATATCCACATGACGAGACCCGTGACGACAACAGCGACCAGTATACTGCGAAGCAGGATACCGCGCCACATTGCTTTCAGGCCGTCCGTGTGCCAGAAAAGATGCTTGGCAACTCCTTTTTCACGAATCAGCAACAGCAGGCAGACGAGGGTTAGCCCGAATATTTCATGAAAAAAGATGGCGAATCTCATTTAACTTGCTATATTGCAGATAGTTACAAAGCGATAAGCAAGGAGATTCGCCATGACAGAATGTACACTCCCCGGTTTCCAATTTCCAGCCGTTTGCAGA
>JAIPIM010000030.1 GCA_021734725.1 Minisyncoccota bacterium
CTGCAATTCCGTCGGGTTGTGTACGGCTGTCACGAGGTAGCGGCCCGCGGTTTTTGTCTGCAACCGGTCGCCCGGTATCGCGTTCCAGGTGCAGTCATACACGGGTTCGCTGTTCAGCATACCGGTAAACCCATCGGCGTGCCCAAGTTTGACATAGTTTGTTGCGGGTGAGATGGCAAAGGTAAGGTTGGCGAACGAGCCGCTGGCATTGACCGTGAATGTATGGTCCGGCGGCGGGCTGGGGATTTCCGAGCCTGTCGTTGTCGTAGGTGTCAGCTTCCCCGAGAAATGGGTTGTGTACGCGTCGCCGGGGGTCATTCCGTCACAATACTTATAATAGGGGTTTGATCCAATCCATCCGTTTGGTGGAGGATCACAGTGTTCGAGCGCCCATCCCTTGGCCGGTTTAATGGTAATGGTGATGCAGGCTGGTTTCGTGGGGTTGGGTACGGGCGGCACGCGCAAGGTATGCTGGCCGGGAGTGACTACGCAGGTCGCCTCCACGTCGTTTGGCAGCAGTTTAGCGTGCACGTTCGAGGCGGTAATCGACACCGCCAGGAGTGCCATGGCGAAACCCCATGCGAAAAGGTGTCGCACCCATGTTCGTGCGTGTTTCGCATGGGGTCCAGCGGGGCGGCGGTATCTGCGTTGACCGAGGCGCATGACGTTTTTCCTCATGACGGGCTTCCTTTCCGCGGAGTTGGTTTTGTCAAAAAGTGTCACATAAAATAAATTCAGGGAGTTGCTTCCAAAGGCGGTATAAATTGAGAGCCGGTCTCCCTATTGGTGACAAAAAAATTGGAAACACAGTGGTCCCACAGGATCTTGGAATGATGGAATTTTTGTCTGATCGTTCGCCACTACTTTTCACAACGTTTTTTGATGTCCATTAAACTACATTATATACAAGATAAATCAATGTCTGTTTTTGTTTTTATCATTGTGTGCAGTGAATTCCGTAAGATCGAGACGCGCAACATCCACGGGGATCGGGCCAAAAAACAAACAACTATTTGCCGCCTCAATGTTGTGTTCCGTTATAGTTCCACTACGTTCCGTTCATGGTTGCTCCCTACAGCATAACCTTGATACAACGATACGATCATGTTTCATTCACTTGCGCCTTATCTTACTGACTTGTGGGGTCCGTTTCGGCTGCTCGGCTCGTACCTGGTTCTGATCGGGATCGGCATTGCCGGCGCCGGCCTTACGACCTGGCTGCTGTTTCCGCGACTCTGGCGTCTTCTCCCAGTGGACCGCGGCCGTGTACATGCCGTGAAGGCGACGGATGCGCAGGGCAAACCGACTGGAGCCGGAAGTCTGCTTATGCTGCTTGTTGTACCTTGGCTGTTCCTTCTCCTGCCCTGGACACCAAAGCTCTGGGGAATAGTGGCATGCCTGTTGGCGTGTATGCTGACCGGCTATCTTGACGACCGCAGTCGCTCGCCTTGGGGAGAGTATTTCAAGGGATCCCTTGATCTGCTTATCGCATTTCTAACCAGCCTGGTGCTGTGTCAAGGGCGGTCCATGGGGATTTGGCTGCCCATTGTAAAAGGTGACTTTGAACTGCCGGTATGGCTGTTCATCGTAATCAGTACACTCGTCCTCTGGTTCACCATCAATGCAACAAATTGCTCCGACGGCGTCGACGGGTTGGCGGGGACTCTCACCCTGCTGTCACTGTTTTACCTCGGCGCCTTTCTGTATGTTGTGATTGGTCACAGCGAGGTCGCTGATTATCTCCTGGTGCCTCACAATCCTCAGGGAGCGGACGGCGCAATACTGGTCTTCACGATTGCAGGCGGTCTGGCTGGGTATCTCTGGTACAATGCCGAACCAAGTTCGATTTTGATGGGGGACGCAGGCTCCCGCTGCCTGGGATTACTCGTCGGCGTGGCCGTGATGATGGCAGGGAATCCCTTCCTTGTTCTGGTAGTCGCGCCCGTCATACTGGCCAATGGAGGCACAGGCCTTTTCAAAATCGTGTTACTGCGGATTCTCCGACGCTTCGGTGTTGAAGTTCGACCACCGAATATTCTGCGACAGGAGGCAGGCGAAGAGAGTGGCGGCGCGTGTCCCCGTCAGCACTACCTGATCAAGGCTGTCCACAGCATTCGGTTCCCGCTCCACGATCACTGCCGGAACCGTCTGGGCTGGTCCAACCCCCAAGTATTGCTCCGGTTCGTCCTCATCCAGGCCTTCCTAACCCCCCTGCTCTTCGTCCTGCTGGTAAAATTGCGATAGCTATCGGAAATGGCCCATCGCCTGAACACACTACGACAGGAAGGGACGCGCAACTCGAAGGAGTTCACAAGGTTCGTTTCCAACGACTTCGACCTTGTAGTTGCCGAGGGCGGCAGGAATACAACAGGCTGTTCCGCGCGGCAACTTGCAGGGACCCCCTTGCGCCTCAACGTGTGCCGCCCCCCGCAGCACCACCAGCAGATGAAAACTGTCGCCTGTTGTCCGTAGGGAAATGTGATCGAACAGCCGAATTTCATCAACAATGAAGTGAGGACAGTTCGGCGTCAAGGGAAGACGACGGGTGTGTTGTATGGCGCTGCTCTCGCGTGAAATTCGCGGACTCCGCCGAGTCACAATGTGAAGCGCCTTCATAGCAGCGTCCCGTTCCCGATCACCCACGGGATTATCCGTATCCCAGTTGCTCAAGGCAAGTGCCGGAACATTGTGTTCTTGCAATTCGACAAGCAGGTTTCCAGCACCTAAACTGTGCACAATGCCAGGCATCACAAGATAGGAATCTCCAACCCGCGCCGGATAGCGCTGCACCAGCGTCTTAAGACGTTCGGGCTCGCTAAGCTTGTTCAACAGCTGCTGGCCAGTAACACGTGGAGCAATGCCGGCGACAACGGAAGCGCCCGGCTTTGCGGCCAGCGAGTACCAGAATTTTGCATTCGGCTGTGCCTTGACAGCCCCGGCCTCCAAGTTACAGTCCGGGTGCACCAGCAGAGGTTGATCCTCCCCCACATCGAGCAAGCGTAGGCACAGAGGAAAAGGGTGTTCCGGCATGTGGCGTCTACCAACGAATTCTTGTGGATACCGCCGCCGTAATTCCGATAGAGCTGTGCCCGCCAGCGGCCCCTCGGCCACCGTACTTTGCAGTTCACCGTCATCGATAACCTGCCAGTATTCCGCAATGTCAGCGCCCGCCGTGTTTTCCATACCTTCAAGGTACGACCCCAGCAAGTTGCCGGCCCACGGTTGCACCCGAGTAACAGCCCTAAATGTGAGCGGATAAAGTTGCACTGACATAAAAAAGTATCCAATATGTTGAATTCGCTTGATTCCACAATAGTATGTTATAGGATTACGTCAAGAGGTTTTTTACATCCCGTGAGATTGTAGAGGCGGTACATGGCAGCGAAGAACAATGCGCCAATTCAAGAGCCCGGGGAGACAACAAGCAAGGGGATGGCCGGCAAAGTTGTCCTGATCATCTTCACGGTGTTTGCCCTCCTTATACTGCTCTCGCTGGTCTCCTATGCTCCCGAGGATGCTGATTATCTTGCCGGGGGTATCGAAGGATACGTCATCAGGAACTGGATAGGTTATTTTGGCGCTTCAGTCTCCTGGGGTCTACTCCTGCTGCTCGGATTTGCCGCCTATCCTGTAACGGTTGTCGTGCTTGTATCACTGGGAAGAAGATTGTTTTCGACACGTAAACTGCGTCCCGCGGGGTGGGACTACCGAGTCTCCTTTGTTCTGGTGAGCGTGGGTTTGGCAATGCTGCTCGGCATCTGGCCCGATCTCTGGGCGGACGCGGCTGAAAACCTTAACATTGCACGGACGCCGGGGGGTGTCGTGGGACAGACATTGTGCGCGCCCGGGCGCGGCTGGATGCGCATGATCCTCAACCCGACGGGTAGCGCCATTGTGGCCGGAACTCTCGTGCTGGTAGGATGCGCCGTAATTTGGATATGCGACTGGTACGACTTGGTTCACGACATCAGGGCCAGCCGCACAAGCAAAGCATCACCGGAAACCGAGACCACTGAAACAGAGGGCAGGCTGACTCGGCTTCGCCGCCGGCTTGCTGAAAAACGGGTGGCCAGGGAAGCCCTCAAACAACAACGCCGGGCCGCGGCAGTGGCTGATCCCGCGGATCCCCAGTCCACAACACAAAGAACAGATTCAAACCCCAAACCGGAAAACCGGACGCCATCGTCAGCTCACGCTCCAGCGAAGTCATCCCCCGCGAACGCGACTGCCGGCACGGCGCGCTCTAGCGCGAGAGCCCGTCATAAGTCCTCCACGAAATACAAGCTACCGCCGCTGGAGTTACTGCATAAAGGCGAAGTGAAAGGAACACCGGGATCCCCGGAAGAAGTTGACCAGAAAAAGGCCATTCTCCAGCAGACACTGGACAGTTTCGGCATTGACGCCGTTGTAGGCGAAGCAACTCGCGGGCCACGCGTCACGCTGTTCGAAGTCCTCCCCGCACCAGGAGTGAAAGTGGAACGCATCAGTCGCATCAGCAACAACATTGCCATGGAGTTGCGCGCAATAAGCCTGCGTATCTTAACCCCCATACCGGGCAAAAAGTCCGTGGGAATTGAAGTTCCGAATACGGATGCAGCCACCGTTGACATACGAACGCTGATGGAAACAAAAACCTGGAAGTCGACCAGGGCGAAGATTCCCCTTCTTCTCGGGCGCAACATCAGTGGCAAATGTGTAATAGTTGACCTTGCGGACGCACCTCACGTTCTCATTGCGGGAGCTACCGGCAGCGGCAAATCCGTGTGCATCAATGCCATGATCATGTCGTTGCTGTACCGTTTTACACCGGACGACCTGCGCATGATTCTGGTAGACCCAAAAGTTGTTGAATTCAGCTGCTACAAGAATTTGCCGCATCTCGTGGTTCCGGTGATTACTGACAGCAAGAAGGTACCGCTGGCACTGCGCTGGATCATCGGCGAAATGGAACGGCGTTACAAGTTGTTTGCCAAGGCAGGTGCTCGCAATATCACTGTGTTCAATGCGCGTAAAACAAGTGAACCGGAATATGACGAGAATGGAGAGGAAATTCCGGAACGCGTACCGTATATCATTTTGGTGATCGACGAGCTTGCCGATATCATGATGGCGGCAAAAGGCGACGTTGAAACTTCACTGGCACGCATTGCACAGCTTTCCCGCGCAACCGGTATTCACACCATCATTGCTACGCAGCGACCCAGTGTGAACGTAATCACTGGGATTATCAAGGCAAATTACCCGACCCGTGTGGCATTCCAAGTGACGTCCCAGGTGGATTCGCGGACTATCCTGGATGGAAAGGGGGCGGAAAGTCTGCTGGGGCGCGGCGATATGCTTTTTAAACCGCCGGGAGCCTCAAAACTTGAGCGCAACCAAGGCGCATTGGTACAGGACGATGAAATCGAAGCTGTCCATGATTTTGTCACTTCGCAAGCTGAACCGGAATTCGATATGGACGTGCTTAAAAGCGGAGACAGCGGGGAAGGGGTCGCCGGCGCGGGGGATCAGCTTACTGACGACGATGAGGAACTCGTGACACAAGCCATTGATGTTATCAAACGCGACCGGCGAGCAACCACCAGTTATGTGCAAAGAAGCCTTCGTATTGGGTATAACCGGGCTGCCATGGTTATGGAAATACTGGAACAACGCGGAATCGTGGGCCCCCAAGTGGGATCCGCACCACGCGAGATCCTGATCGATACTGAAAGCGACGGACGAACCGAGGATGAACCGGATAACGACAGTCCGGATGAATCTGCAATGGATGAAGATCAGCTAACACGATAAGCAGGACAGATCGTCACGAGCGATGAATGCCGGCAACTGCCCTGCAACGTTCGTCACCGAAAATTGTCAGAAAGCATACGAAGGCATGACCGGAGATCCCTCTCACGCGGGTTGTCCATGGAGCAAACTATGAGCGACGATTCCCGAAACGAACGAAAGACGCCGCGTGCACAGCAACAGAACCTGCCGTTGCAATGGTCTGACGAAGGAGCGGCTGATCCCGAATCCAAGCAACCGCCAAACATTCGCGCGCATCACCACGCCGGAGCGGAAAACAGCACTGCGCGCGCGAAAAATACACGGCCGGCGTACTCCGAGAGCAGTGCACTCCCTGACGATACAATTGAACATCGAGTCTCGCAAAAAAGAGTCAGGGACGAATCATCCAAGGCAAGTGAAGAGGTGGTTGAACCCGATCCCCCCCAAGACAGTGTTGCCAAAACTCATGATGATCGAGAGAAGGAAAGAGAAGAAGGAGCTGATGGAGCGTTGACTGAGGCATCCGAGCCCGAAGCCGCAATTACGCGCCTTGGCACCGTTGACATGTCCTTGGGACAGACACTAATGGAAGCTCGGGGGGCGAAAAACCTCAGCATCGCCCAAGTGTCTCAAACGACCCGTATCCCAAAAGATTTTATTGAACAGATTGAAGCAGACAGGATTGAAAGCCTCCCGCCTCCCGTCTACACGCGCTCTTACATTGCTCAATTGTGCCGAGAATACGACTTGCCATCTGAGACTGTTCTGGAAAAATACAACACCGTCGCCGCCGGGCACAATGTGACCAGGCCCCGCCGTGAAAGATTTGTGCTCGGCACCGAAGATGAAGACTCGATGACAATCCAATACCAGCCACGCATCTCGCGAGAAGTCGTAAGCGGCAAAATGCTCCAAAAACTTTCTCGGGGGGCAGTGATCGGTGCTCTCCTCCTTCTTGTTGTGCTGGTGCTGGCTGCCGTGATAGTTCAGCAGTATAAAAATTACCGTATGCGTCAGGAAGAAAATACGTTGACACCGACCGCTGAAACGCAGCAGGCGCCGATCGATATGGGCGAGTTCATTGTACCCCAGCAACTGCCCCTCGTAGAACTGCCCGTCCCCGACAACACCGATTGACAAGAGCGACTACCATTCGTCTTCGTCCTGACCGCCTAAACAAATGGCCCTTCACGGGAATCTGTGAAGTCAAGACAACACCAAAAGTGTCCGATATTTCTTGCATCCTCCAGTCGCCGTACTATTTTGATTTTGTCAGTTTGAAAGCATTTCCCTGGCACTTTATCCTCGCTTCAGTTGTCCAAAAGCAATTTTCTATCAATTCAATTAGTTACAGGAGACACGTACAATGGCAGACAACAGATTCATTGGCGATTATCCAGTAATCGGCATTCGCCCGACCATCGATGGACGCCGCGGCGTACTGAAAGTACGTGAAAGCCTCGAAGAGCAAACCATGAACATGGCACAATCCGCCAAGAAGCTCTTTGAAGAAAACCTGTGCTATTCCAACGGCGAACCGGTAAAGGTTATCATCGCCGACACCACCATCGGCCGCGTTGCCGAAGCAGCCGCCTGCGAAGAAAAGTTCCGCAAGAACGGCGTTGCCATTACCCTGACCGCCACCCCCTGCTGGTGTTACGGTTCTGAAACCATGGACATGGATCGCAATACACTCAAGGGTGTATGGGGCTTCAACGGCACCGAACGTCCCGGCGCTGTGTACCTTGCTTCCGTTCTGGCCACCCATGCACAGAAGGGCCTGCCGGCATTCGGCATCTATGGGCACGACGTACAGGATGCGGACGACACCTCCATACCCGCGGACGTACAGGAAAAACTGCTCCGTTTCGCCCGTGCGGCTGTTGCCACCGCCACCATGCGGGGTAAGAGCTACTTGCAGATCGGCTCCATCTGCATGGGCATCGGCGGTTCCATCATCGATTCCAAGTTCATCGAAGAATACCTGGGCATGCGCGTTGAATCCGTTGACGAGGTCGAAATCATCCGCCGCATGACCGAAGGCATCTACGACAAGGCCGAATACGAAAAGGCTCTTGAGTGGACCAAGAAGTACGCCGACGAAGGCTTTGACAAGAACCCCGAAGAGTTGCAGAAAAGCCGCGAACTTAAGGACAGCGACTGGGAGTTCGTCGTCAAGATGATGTGCATCATCAAAGACCTGATGAACGGCAACAAGAACCTGCCCGAAGGCTGCGAAGAAGAGAGGGTCGGCCACAACGCCATCGCCGCCGGCTTCCAGGGCCAGCGTCAGTGGACTGACTTCTATCCGAACTGCGACTTCCCCGAGGCCATGCTGAACACCAGCTTCGACTGGAATGGCGCGCGCGAACCCTACATCCTCGCCACCGAGAACGATGTTCTCAACGGCCTGGGCATGCTCTTCATGAAGTTGCTCACCAACAGGGCCCAGATGTTCGCGGACGTGCGTACCTACTGGAGCCCCGAAGCTGTCAAGCATACCACCGGCTATGATGTTGACGGCGTTGCCAAGGAAAACGGCGGCTTCATCCACCTCATCAACTCCGGCGCATGCTGCCTCGATGCCAACGGCCAAGCTAGGGATGCCGACGGAAAGCGCATGATTAAGGAGTGGTACAACGTTACCGAAGAAGACCAGAAAAACATCATGGCCAATGCCACCTGGAACTATGCTGACCTCGGCTATTTCCGCGGGGGCGGATATTCGTCCCGCTTCGTAACCGACTGCGAAATGCCCGTGACCATGATCCGGCTTAATCTGGTGGATGGCCTTGGCCCGATGCTCCAGATCGCGGAAGGCTGGACCGTGGAACTGCCCGAAGAGGTTACCGATAAGCTTTGGAAGCGCACTGACTACACCTGGCCCTGTACCTGGTTCGCACCGCGCTGCGACGGCAAGGAAGGCAGCCCCTTCAAGACCGCTTATGAAGTCATGAACAATTGGGGCGCCAACCACGGCGCAATCAGTTATGGCCACATCGGTGCTGATCTGGTCACCATGTGCTCCATGCTGCGCATCCCCGTTGCAATGCACAACGTTCGCACCGAACAAATCTTCCGTCCCTCCTGCTGGAATGCATTCGGCATGGACAAGGAAGGTGCCGACTACCGCGCATGTGCAAGCTACGGACCGTTCTACAAGAAGTAAGTACTTATAGTGGGCTGTCCTGAATGGCAGTAAGTTAAGCGTGAAAAAGCAGTACGAAGGCTCGGAGGAACCTGCGGTGACATTGGCCCGCCCTTCGGGTAAGAATTCGACCATGCATGACAGTGCGATGACACGCGGGGCGTATACTTTCGTAACTTGCTGCTTATCAACGCGTCATAGCACATGGTCGAATTCTCATGATTTATTCAGGCCAGTACCCCCTCCAGCTTAAACCTTCGCAATGGACGCCGTTCTTCCGGATGCATGGGTGCTGCGGCAATGCGCAAGGCGATGTTTGGGCATCCTCGGCTCATTGCGCAGCGGCCGTATCCGACCGTCATTATGTGCGGGGCACTTGAAAACTGGAGTTTATTTGATCACGATATTGACCAGACGACCGGGCACGGCAATCACTTTGACAACGTCCCTTCCCTCAAGGGTCCCCTGGACATCGGCGTCCGCCAGCGCCAGCTTTTCCATCGTCTCCCGGTCCGCGTCCACGGGCATCATCAGACGCGCCTTTGGTTTCCCCTTCACCTGCACCAGAATCTCCACTTCCTCAAGCTTCATTTTGGATTCGTCAAATTCAGGCCACGCCTCGTAGGCCAGAGTGTCCGCGTGTCCTAACCTTTCCCAAAGTTCCTCGCAAATATGGGGTGCAAAGGGCGCAAGCAGTTTGACAAATATTTCCATGGCTTCCCGGTTGCGGACCTCAGCCTTACTGAATTCGTTCAAAAATATCATCAGCTGACTGATGGCCGTGTTAAAGTCCAATCCTTCCAAGTCTTCCGTCACCTTTTTGATTGTGGCGTGGAGAACACGTTCCTGATCGCGAGTCATTGCCGCGTCCGTGACGGCGCCCGCCACTTCGCCGGTCTCGTCATCGATTATCATACGCCACGTGCGGCCCAAAAAACGCGAAAGACCTTCGATGTCCCTCGTCTGCCAGGGCTTGACGGCTTCAAGGGGCCCCATAAACATTTCGTACATGCGAAAGCTGTCAGCACCATAGCGCGTAATGATTTCGTCAGGATTGACCACGTTCCGCAACGATTTCGACATCTTCGCGGGAAATTCCTCCAACTCCTCGCCTGTATTTCTGTCATAGAAAACGCCGTCCGTCTCTTCCACTTGGTCATTCGGCACGAGCCTTCCCTGGCTATCCCGGTACGAAATCCCCAGGATCATGCCCTGGTTCACCAGTTTTTTGAACGGCTCATCCGTACTGACGACACCGATGTCATACAGGACTTTGTGCCAGAAACGAGCGTATAACAGATGCAGCACCGCGTGCTCCGCCCCTCCCACATACAGGTCGACCGGCATCCAGTACTTGTCTTTTTCGAGATCACAGAACGCATCCGTATTATTTGGATCGAGATATCTCAGGTAGTACCAGCACGAGCCCGCCCACTGCGGCATGGTGTGGGTCTCGCGCCGCCCTTTCATACCGGTCTCCGGATCGACGTATTCAAGCCAGTCTTCGGCTTTTGCGAGTGGCGATTCACCCGTTCCGGTCGGCCGGAAGTCGTCCAACTCCGGCAACGTGACCGGCAATTCCGATTCTTCCAGGAGTTTTACGGAACCGTCTTCCATATACACGACGGGAAACGGTTCCCCCCAGTAGCGCTGACGACTGAACAACCAGTCACGCAACTTATAGTTAACGGCCCCTTTCCCACATCCGCTTTCCTCCAACCAACGAATGGTCTTCTCTTTCGCCGATTCCACGCTCAAACCATTTATGTCCAACCCCTGCGTGCCTGCCGAATTGATCAGGACACCGTCGCCCGTCCAGCACTGCTGCCCTGCAAGCAGCGCGTTGCGCGATACACCGGCATCGGCCGCGTCGCTTTCGTCAGGCTCCAGGATACAGCGAACCTCCAACCCGAACTGTGTGGCAAACTCGAAATCGCGCGTATCGTGAGCGGGGACCGCCATAATGGCGCCCGTGCCGTAGCTCATCATGACATAATCGCTGATCCAAATGGGGAGGTTCTCGCCATTGACTGGATTAATGGCGTATGCCCCGGTAAATACACCTGTCTTTTCCTTGCTGAGTTCCGTGCGCTCAAGCTCACTCTTCGTACTCGTCGTTTCCCGGTAGTTACGGACAGCCTCCCGCTGCTTGGGTGTCGTCAGTTTGTCGACCAGCGGATTTTCCGGTGAAAGTACCATGTAGGTTGCCCCAAACAATGTGTCCGGTCGCGTCGTGTACACCGTAATGGTATCGTCGCGATTCACCACGTCAAACACCACCTCGGCGCCAGTCGATTTGCCAATCCAGTTGCGCTGCATCTCTTTGATGCCTTCCGGCCAATCGAGAGTTTCAAGGTCGTTAAGAAGACGTTCCGCATACTCGGTAATCCGCAGCATCCATTGCTTCATTGGGCGTTGGACCACGGGGTGATCACCGCGCACACTGCGCCCGTTAACTACCTCCTCATTGGCCAGCACTGTTCCCAATGCCGGACACCAATTCACCGGCACCTCCTCCAGATAAGCCAGCCCCTTCTTGTGAAGCTGGATGAAGATCCACTGGGTCCACCTGTAGTACTTGGGATTCGTCGTATTGATCTCTCTTTCCCAGTCATAGCTGAAACCGAAAGCCCGAATCTGGCGACGAAAGTTTTCGATATTTTGCCGTGTTGTGTCGCGCGGGTGTGTACCTGTTTCAATGGCGTATTGCTCAGCCGGCAACCCAAACGCATCCCACCCCATCGGATGCAGGACGTTAAACCCACGCATACGCTTATACCGGCAGTAGATGTCGGTTGCCGTATAACCTTCAGGGTGCCCGACGTGCAGGCCGGCACCGCTGGGGTACGGGAACATATCCAGGACGTACAGCTTGGGACGGGACGCATCAAAGTCTACTGCTTTGAACGTGTGATTCCGCAGCCAGTAGTCCTGCCATTTTGCTTCAATAGTTTCAGGCTTGTACCCGTGTCTTGTCTCGCCCATGACGACTTGCTCTCGCTTTTAATAAATGGTTCTTGCGAAGGTTCTGAAAACCTCAGAAAACAAAAGACTGTACTTTAGCTCACAACGGAACGATCTCCAATGAACGAATTCGCCGTGATTACGGTGGAATCCAAATTTTAGGTTGGTATATTAGGAATTTCTTCTAAGAATGAACAGTGCACGTTCAAGGGTTGCGAGGCACGACCGAGGTTTGCGGAGAGCCCTGTAAGACTGCTTGAATGTTCACAGTGAAGAAGGATACATCGATAATGCTACTCTTGCTGGATGGCTTGAAATTGCTAGTGGCCGGCATGGGAATGGTGACGGTCTTTCTTTGCCTTATGATCGCCTGCATTTACCTCAATTCATTGATTGCATCACGTTTTTCGCATGTGCTCCCCGAGGAACCGTTACCTTCCTCAGCCCCCGGTTCCAAAGGAAAACTGTCCGGCACGCCTGCAAATCAATCCCAATCCGTACTGCCCGCGGTCATTACCGCGGCCATCCAGATGTACCGTCGGGAAAACCGCAATACGTAACTCGGTGTAGGCGAGGTTCTGAAGCAACCGACGATAACACAAGCCCTGTATCTTCGGTCCACCCCAGTGACGGGGCCAGTGCATACTTTTCCGAATTAATCTTAACATAAAGAACAGAAAAACAGACGAAAGGATGTTACATGAAAAAGATAAAATTTCTGGATCTTTCATTCCGTGATGGTTTTCAATCGGTTCTGGGTGCGCGCGTAAAGACCGATGATTTCCTTCCTGCACTGGAAGCCGCTGTGCAAGCCGGCACCACCGATTTCGAGATCGGCGGCGGCGCACGCTTTCAGAGCTTGTACTTTTACTGTCAGGAAGATGCATTCGAAATGATGGACCGCTGTCGCCAGGTCGCGGGCCCAGATGTGAACCTGCAGACCCTGGCTCGAGGAGTCAACGTTGTGGGCTTGTCGTCACAGTCACGGGATATCATTGACTTGCATGCCAAGCTCTTCAAGAAACACAGCGTCACCACGATTCGAAATTTCGATGCGCTGAACGATGTCCGCAACCTGGACTATTCTGGACGCTGCATTCACGACAGAGGGCTTCAACATCAGGTTTCGGTTACCTTGATGGGCCTCCCCCCAGGCCTGCCGGACAATTATCCACACTGCCCGCGGTTCTATTGCGACCGAATCCGGGAAATTCTTGACGCAGAGATACCCTTCGACAGTGTCTGCTTTAAGGATGCCTCAGGGACAGCTACGCCCGCCACGGTTTACGAAACCATTGCGGAAGCGCGAAAAATGTTGCCTGAGGGAACCGAAATTGAGTATCACACTCACTGTACAGCGGGCATGGCCGTCAGTTGTTATATGGCGGCCATTGAAGGGGGAGCGGATAAAATTGATTTGGCAATGACCCCCGTCAGCGGTGGCACCGGTGCTGTTGATATCCTGACCATGTGGCACCGCTTGAAAGGCACAGACTACACCCTTGACATCGATTACGAAAAATACCTGGAGGCCGAGGAAGTATTTCAGGAGTGCATGGATAAGTATTTCATGCCGCCTGAGGCAAAAGAAACGAACCCGCTAATCACACTGTCTCCCATGCCGGGCGGAGCACTAACCGCCAATACCCAGATGATGCGGGACAACAACTGCATGCACCTCTACAATGACGTTATTAAGGCCATGCGAGAGGTCGTACGCAGGGGAGGCTACGGCACCTCGGTAACACCCGTTTCCCAATTCTACTTCCAGCAGGCCTTTTCCAATGTGACACAAGGTGCTTGGGAAAAAATCTCGGAGGGCTACGGCAAAATGGTGCTCGGTTATTTTGGCAAAACCCCAGCCGAACCCGATCCGGACATTGTGAAACTGGCCGCCGAACAGCTTGAGATGGACCCCACGGATGAGCCGGTAGTAGATATCAACGACCGCAACCCGAAGCTCGGGATCGAGGCGGCGCGGAGCGTGCTCAAGGAAGAAGGTCTGGAGGAAACAGAGGAAAACATCTTCATCGTCGCCACCTGTGAACAGAAAGGAGTGGCATTCCTTAAAGGCAACGCCCCACTGGGAATTCGCTACAAAGAAGATGAACAACCGGAAGCCGCACCAGCGAAACAAACAGCTACCCCGGCATCGACACAGGAAGTCGGGCAATACGTGGTGACGGTCAACGGCCAACGTTACAACGTGCAAGTTGAACCTGGGCAGGACGATACGCCAAATGTTTCCAGCATCGAACCGGTTGCGTCACCCCAGCCGGTCAGCCAAGCCACCGCGGCGGCTCCAACAAGCGACAAAGTCGATGGCCAAGTCATAAAGGCACCCATGCCGGGCACTATCACCCGCGTAGTCGCAAGCGAAGGGGAAACAGTCACGGACGGCCAAACATTGTTTATCCTGGAAGCAATGAAAATGGAGGTCGAAATTAAAGCCCCGCGTGCAGGGACTCTTCATTCCGTAGCTGTCAGCGAAGGCGATACACTGGTCGCGGACCAGACGGTCGCCACGATTTCCTGAATCACGTCTTTCGTCGCGAGGTGGCCGCCCTCCCCCGCTTAAGACAATTGCCGTGGTACAGGTAAATGCATAACCCAACCCTTGTAACAGGATCCCAATGAAGGCTATGAAAATGCTGCTCTCGAAATTGCTTTGCGCCACAAGGTTTGCGACGTGCTTTCCGCTCTTGCTCATGAGCTTGGCAACAGCGGCGGCGGATACTGATGGTCTAGCCAAAAATGCGCCAGAGGACGAACAGGTATTCGCGATGTCAGGAACCGAAGAGGGGCATACTGCAATTCAGTACCGTTGGGGCGATCCAGCCACCGTCTATGAAGTCAGCATTGAAGCTGGAGACGTTGTACAGCCGGGGAGTCTTCTGTGTGTTCTAAAATTCGAACAAGCCGATCGACCGGCCCGCAGCAAAGCTCACATTAAGGCGGGTGCCACCTATACTGTCGTTGCTGTCAACATAAACGTGGGAGACCGCATCCAGGCGGGATCGGATAAACCTATTATTGTACTCAACCGGGAGTTGCTCACGCACGACTCAACGATGCAGCAAGAGGGGGGCAGGCTTGGGACAATGGGCGGCCTCTTCAAAAATCTCTGGCACAGCACTGGACTCCGGGAGATGATTGTCCAGACAGCCAATGCCTGGCCCCTGGGCGTCGGACGCCTCTTCATGATCGCGGTTGGGGTTCTTCTACTGTACCTCGCCATTTTCAAACGGTTCGAGCCGCTCCTGCTTGTACCGATCGGGTTCGGCGCGATTATGGTTAACATTCCCCTCGCCTACTTGGCCGGCCCTGAAGGAATCCTGGGATACCTGTACGCCATGGGCATCGAAACCGGGGTATTCCCGCTACTCATCTTCATGGGAGTGGGTGCAATGACCGATTTCGGACCGCTCATTGCAAATCCGGCAACAGCCCTTCTCGGAGCCGCGGCACAGATAGGGATTTTTACGGCTCTTCTTGGTTCGCTCGCCCTGTCAGCATGGGTGCCAGGCATCAATTTCACACTCCCCGACGCCGCCTCCATAGGTATCATCGGCGGTGCGGATGGCCCCACGTCCATCTTCCTGGCGGGAAAACTGTCGCCCAGCTTGCTGGGCGCGATTGCGGTAGCAGCCTACAGCTACATGGCGCTTGTCCCCATCATTCAGCCCCCTATCATGCGGTTGCTGACTACGTCGGAGGAACGTAAAACACGTATGGTCCAGCTTCGACCGGTTTCCAGATTGGAACGCATCTGCTTCCCGGTAATCATCACATTTCTATGCGCCCTGCTTCTGCCCGACGCGGCACCGCTGATAAGCATGCTGATGTTCGGCAATCTGCTCAGGGAATGCGGCGTGGTCGATCGCCTCAGCCATACGGCACAACACGCATTGATCAATATTGTGACCATCTTCCTGGGACTGACAGTAGGTTCCAAGCTGTCCGCCGATCAGTTTCTGAATCTTCAAACCATAGGCATCCTGGCCATGGGGCTGATTGCCTTCGTCGTGGGTACGTCTGGCGGTCTCTTGCTTGGTAAAATCATGTACCGACTGTCCGGCAAGACAATCAATCCGCTCATTGGAGCCGCCGGTGTCTCGGCAGTTCCCATGGCTGCCCGCGTTGTAAACAAGTTCGGCCTGGAAGAAGACAATCACAACTTCCTCCTCATGCATGCCATGGGACCGAATGTGGCGGGGGTAATCGGTTCGGCTGTGGCTGCGGGGGTGCTGCTAAACGCTCTCAGCGGTCTCTTTTAGTGAACGGTCTCGAAGGATTAGGACGCCGACTCCTTGCCTATCATACTCGAGAGCACATTATAATAGAGGCGCTGAGTTACAACGGCTTAGTGTCCTTTGGCCGTCCCAATCTCTACGCCGTTGTCGCGGAGAAATGACACTATTCTGTCTCCATATTTCTCCCATACACGATAGCGTCGCACTTTGAGGGTGGGTGTCAGCGTGCCGTCTTCCGTCGTAAAATCCGGCAGGATAAGTATGTCTCGCGGTCGTTGGTATGGTGCAAGCCCTTCGGTTTGAGCCTGCACCTGCTTTCGGATCTCGGCAAGCAACCGTTTCCCTGTATGCCCTTTGGCTGCTTCAGTATTCACGTTTATGCATGCATAAACGTTTTTACAACCATCCCCGATCAGCATTGCTTCAGCAACAAACGGACATGAACGAAGCACCCCCTCCACATACTCAGGATGCACTTTCTCTCCTCCGGAGAGCGCCAGCATATTACTGTTCCTTCCCTCAATATACAGGAACCCGTCAACATCGAGGTGACCGACATCACCGGTGTGCAACCACCCTCCACTGAGCGTTTTCGCACTCTCGTCTCGATGTCGCCAATAGCCTTTCATTACACAGTCGCCTTTAACCAGAAGTTCCCCCGGTCCATCGTTGCGCAGTGTACCGTCATTACATAAAAACGCGACGCCCCCCCCGTTAACCTGACGCAGCCACGGTAGAAGCTTGCCGCAACTTCCCAACCTATGGACGTCCGGATGGTTCGTGCTGACAACAGGTGACGTTTCGGTCAAGCCATACCCCTGATAAACAGGAAGGCCGATGCATCTGAAGAAGTGCTCATGCTCCAGGTTCAGAGGCGCCCCTCCAGATATGAAAAAACGCAAGCGTCCCCCAAACACCTTGCGAACCTCACGAAAGACGAGGGGATCATAGACAACTCGATGCAGCACCGTACATATCAGCCCCCCCTTCGCCCCGTCTTCCCCCCTAAACAGTTTTGACGCATTCTCAATGGCTTTGTCCGCGATCGTCCTTTTCCCACCAGCCCCCTTCAATCGCTTCCGGACACCTGCAAACAATGTCTCGACAATGCGTGGTACAAGCAGAATAATCGTGGGGCGATAAAGCCTCAAATTCTGCCTGAAATCCCGTTTGTCTTTTGCCACTATGACGCGTGCCCCCGCCATACTGGCAGCCACGACCTCAACCAGAAGAGCAAAACTGTGCCAGTAAGGCAAAAGGGACATTATAGCATCACCACTGCCAATACGCACAACCTCTAAGGCAGAAGCTGCATTCACGAAAAGATTTTTATGCGTGAGCATGACCCCCTTTGGCATGCCTGTGGAACCACTGGTATAAATAACAGCGGCCAGAGAATCCTCCCCGATCTCCGCGGTCAGGGACGCTTCCGAGAGAGCACTGCTGCTCCACGTCATCTCTTCATACCCGATTATGGGCACATCCCCGGCGTTTCGTCGCACCACATCGTTTACCGTATTGTCTGCAATGATAAGAGAAGGGGTACTGTCCCGTATGACAAACCCCATCTCCAAGTCACCTAATGTTTCGCTCACGGGCACCGCCACTGCCCCAATACGCCAACAAGCGAGGATCAGCCAAATCTGTTCCGGTGACTTGGGCCCAATGAGAGCAACACGACTGCCGACGTCGATTCCGTAAGAATAACGCAGGCAGGCTGCACGCGCATTTACCAGGGCAAGGGCTTGGTGATAGCGGACATGAGTAGGCCTGCTATCATGGGGGAAAGTTACATAGTTCTTTCGGGGAAAATGCTCACATGCACGAATGAACAGGGCATCTAAAGTGCGCATAGAACCAACCTAGAACGAGACGGAGATTTCGCCCTTCATCTTCATGGGACGCGGAATAAGCTTAATGCCCGGCTTACTCTCCCAGTCTCTTTCCCAGGTTCGGAAAAGCAACGGATCCGTTGGCGGCCCCCACGGGTTCAAATCCACAATGAGCACACGATCGTCCGACGTCAAATAGATGTCAACGACCACATCGGAATAGGGAAGAAAATCCTTGAACGTCTCCGCGCATTTCTGCCCCCGCCGCCATAGTTCCTTCTCGCGTTTAGCCAATCGCCCAAAGTGGCGCTCCAAGTTATATTGAGACATGCCAAGAAGTTTGCGGCCGCGGAAAAACAGACGGAATTCACGAGTTCTATTCATGCGGCGAAACGGACGGATGACAATTCTCTCCGTCAGTTTATTTCTGAACGCCTCACACACTTTGGCGCTGGCGGCAAGCAAGCGCCACGCAACGCGCCCATAGGAAACACTCGCACGTTTGCCGAACTTCTCACTGTCCGTCGGGGCACACACATCCGCACTGACGAACGCAGAACCCGGCAGATCGTGAATGCCTTGCTGCACACGCCCTATTGCCTGTTTAGCGTCGTCTCCGTCGCAGTCACCAGCCAGCAAAGCTTTGACCTCGACAGGACGCAACGCCACGAAAACAGTAGGAAAAGAAAACTGCCCCAAGTCTTTATACCATTCGGAGATAGGAATCACAGTCGCGTCACCTCTGCGTCCACCAGTGCAGCAACCTTACAAGCAGTCACCACATGGTGGGTTTTAAACCACAACGGTTTCAATATGAACCGGCTGTTGCAAATGTTTTTTCACCGAACACTGATCGACCGCCCGTAGAATTGCTTTCCTGTATTTCCGCGGAAACTCTTTGGGCAATGTCAGTTTCATTCGGACATCATCGAACAGTTTCGCGGCATCGTTTTTTTCCGCGGACAAGCGTAGCCTCATACCCTCGGTATCGATTCCCCGCGTTTGACAGAAAATCAACGCTATAACACCGGAACAAGTGGCCAAAGCCGCAAACAGCAAGTCCAGTGGCTCAGGGGCACTTCCATCACCACCGTTCTTCTGACTCTGATCAGTAGTTACAGTAAATCCGTCAAAGGTTGCATCCACTTTTTTCCCACCCGGGAAACTGACCGCCATGTCAATCGCCATCTCAAATCTCCTGAAAGCACGGAATTAATCGGTTATACAAGGACCAACGCAGGGCATGCCTTGCTCGATGGTGCGGAAACTATGAGTTCAGCACACTCTACACAAAAATGGTCGGGGCGGGGAGATTCGAACTCCCGACCTACTGCTCCCAAAGCAGTCGCGCTAGCCAGGCTGCGCTACGCCCCGATAGAGTGTTCATCCGACAAGAACAATTGCAGCGAATTGAAGGTCTGGCCGTGATTCCTGAACCAACATGTTGGCGTAATACATAAAAGATCAATAATGTACCTTGTGACGGAATCCTTTTCAACTCTGGACCGCAAGGATCGACCTATTATGAATGTGCTGATCACAGGAAGCAGCGCCTTGGCGGTGGCCATCGCTGAACATTGCCGCAATCAAGGTCACTCCTGCAGCTTATTCGCTCGAACACCCCCCACAGACGATTCCGCGGCTGGCTTTGATGTCTGGACAGGGGATCTGCTGGATGGCCACTCCCTGGAAAC
>JAIPIM010000031.1 GCA_021734725.1 Minisyncoccota bacterium
GTCGTAGGCAGTGTCGATTACGCCTCGCCCTACCCCAAAGACGCTGGTTAACTGGAGGTACGACGGCATGCGCGCGCCGGCCGGCATCCCGGAAGCCATTCGAGACAGTTCGCGATACAATTCACCTGAGCGTGTTGGTTTGACTAACGTTTCCATCGTTGGTATCCTTTTGCGCCATCCATTTCCAACATATAAGGCGGTGCCCCGGTTGTCAACCGACTGTATCTAAAAAAAGATACAAAGGCGGCAAAGGAAACGTTATGATGAGGGGGCATGCCGAGATGTTCTCACGGGATGGTGCGTCAGGCAGTCAGGCTTCGACGCAGGCGTCGGCTTTGCGGAGCGCGCGGTCCATGATAGCGATGCCTTCGTCGATGTCGCTTTTGGTGGCGCACAGCGGGGGCGCCATGGCGATTACATTGGAGGGATTCGCGGCCATGGCGATCATGCCGAGATTGACCAACTCGGCCCCAACTTCCGTTTTGGGGTTCCCTTCCTTGCACACGCGCCCGGCGACCGGGACCAGCGGTTCGCGTGTCCGTCGATTCCGGACAAGCTCGAGACCGACAAACAGTCCCAGACCGCGTACGTCCCCGATGCAGGGATGTCGATCCTGGAGTTCCCGGCTACGCTCGAGAAGATACTTGCCGAGGGTCGCGGAATTGTCGATGAGGTTTTCCTCTTCGTAGAGGTTGAGGACCTCGATGGCCGCGGCGCATGCGAGGGCATGTCCCATGTAGGTTGCGCCGTGCCCGAAGAAATGATCCCGGAAGTAATTGCCGATGTCGGTGCGTACAACGGTTGCACCGAGCGGCACGTATCCGGCCGTCAGTCCCTTTGAAAGCGAGAGGATATCCGGTACGACATCCCAATGGTCCAAGGCGAACCACTTACCCGTACGCCCGAAGCCGGTCATGACTTCATCGGCGAGCAGCAGGATGCCCCATTTGTCGCACATACGCCGCATTTCGGGGAAGTACTCGGGTGGCGGCACGATAATTCCGTTGGCACCGATAATGGGTTCGACAATGATACCGGCGACCTGGTCCCCGCCTCCTTCGAGTTCGATAATCTCGTCCACGAACTTGAGGCACCGCAGGTTGCAGTCCGGGTATGTTTGGCCGTGCATGCAGCGGTAGCAGTAGGGAGGGGGAACGGCAAGCGTGCGGACCGCGGCGGTCGGTTGCGACCACGGGCGCGGGTCGCCGGCCGACAGTGACATGGCCGCCGCCGTACCGCCGTGATAGGAACGATAGCGCCCGATGATTTTGTGACGACCGGTGTATTGATGGCAAATTTTTACGGCCGCCTCGTTGGCTTCGGTTCCGCCGAGGGAGAAAAACGTACGGGAAAGATCGCCGGGCGTAATGTTCGCCAGCATGGCGGCCAGCACGGCACGGGGTTCCGTGGAGAATGTGGGGGCAAATGAACAAAGTTTGCGGGCCTGTTTACAGATGCCGTCGACAACCCGCGGATGCTGATGGCCGATATTGACATTGACGAAACAGGAACTGAAGTCGAGGTAGTCGCGCCCTGTTTCATCCGTGAATCGGCAACCGTGTGCCGATACCACGCGCTTCGGCGAAACGGTCGGCTGAAACGACCAGGAGTGGAAGACGTTTTCCACCTCGTACCGGTCGAGGTCCTTGGGTGTGATGGGGAGCGCAGTCAAGTGAGTACCGGGCATTACCTTTGGTCAATTGCTTTCACGACCGCGAATTAATCAGACCAACAAGCGAACAACCCCAAAACAATAGTGGAAGGGCCCCCTGAATGCAAGGGATGGATTGAGTTTCCGTGCCACTGACCGGTTGCAATTTTGCGCGGATTAGTCTATTGTTAAATGGGTGGAAGTGTCTGAGTTCATCGAGCCACAACGATCGAGCGAGGAGGTGAGGTGCCATGTTCAGAGCAAGAACGGGAAAGGAACTGGTGGTGCGGTTGTCCAACGAGGTAGGTGCGCTCAATCGAATCGCCAAGATGTTGGCGGAGCGCGGTATTGACATCGAAGGGACCGCGAATTGGGTTGAGGGCGAGGACGCGGTTATTCAGCTGGTGGTGGACGACACCACGCGCGCGACCGACGAATTGCGTGAGCACAAATACGACGTGCGGGTGAAAGATGTGATTCTTGTGCATTCTCCGCATAAGCCGGGGATGCTCAAGCGCATCACGGACAAACTGGTTCGCGAGGAGATCGACATCCGGCAACTGTATGCCACGGCGGCAGGCGGCACCGGCTCATGCCTGCTTGTCATGGAGACCGCGGATGACGACCGGGCGATTGTGCTGTTGAACGAGTGAGTATAGTGCGAGACAGACACCGCGACGGTCGCAATGTCGGAGGAGGATATTTTCGGCTCTTGGATTTACGCTCCCTTCGTTATTATATCCGACTGCTGTTTCTGTGCGTTCCCAAAGAGTTTCCAGCCGCCGAACGCAACTCCAAGAGGGATGAGAACCATGTAATTGGCTACGCGCAGTAGGGCGCATGCCAGGATCCCTTCCGCCGTGCCGAGCTTCAAGGTGTGTGCGAGCGCACCAAAAAGTAGTTCGCGCACACCAAGGTTTCCCGGCGTTATCATCACTAGATTGGTGACGCGGATAACGACAATGAAGAGTGCGACCTGCCCGGCGGCAATGGGGATCCCCAGAGCCGAGAAAATGATCTTGAATATTACCATTGTCAATGCGAACAGAATAATCCCCCAGAGAGATACGTTCCCGACGAGTTTGGGTCTGCGCCCGTAGGTGGTCAGCGCGTGGAAAATCCCAGTCACTTTTGCCTGCAGAAGAGCACCACCGCGCGAGGTCAGGTGACACCTTTTCAGTGTCCACTGAACCAGTATGGGGGTGACGATCAGGATAACGATAATTACACTGACCGCGGGCGTTGCATTGATGCCTCCCACATGAAGAGTTGGCGTCACAATGACGATCACCATCAGCGCAATGATGAGGTTCAGCAGTGTATCCAGCCAACTGAACAACGCAAACACGTGAATGTACTTTGTGAAGCTCAGCTTGATTTCACTTTTTAGAACAATGGCGCGGTAGGCATTACCTGCCTGCGGCAGAATGTTGTTGGCAAAACGCCCGACCATGAAAATGCGAAACCATCGGAAGAAGGAAAGTCTTGTCTTGGATACGGTACGTAGAACCATGAGATAGCGGAAGGCATGACATGCATAATAAGCAAGAACCAGGAGCCAGAGGATGCCCAGGCGCGCAGGTTCCAGCGTCAGCAATTCCTCAAGAGATTGCCGCGATCCAAACAGCAGTTTGGCAGCGTAATAAATTGCAACGGCTGCGCAGAGCCATTGAATGACTTTCCAATGAGGCCGTATATAGCCAATCACACGTTTAGCAACTGTCTGGTGCATATATTCTTTATTACCCGTCTCGAGTACGCTTTCTATCGCACCATAGTATGGGGGTTCGGGGATTCCCGGCTATTGCATTCTCTTGATGCACTGCTCATGTCCGGTGGAGGGCGGTGTTCGAGTGGTTGCAAGGATATCGTAGCACCAGGCGGGGCAGAGTCTTCCGGCCCGGAGTCCTGCACGAAGCAGCCGTGATCGCACTTCAGCAGGTAGGACGTTTAGGGCGAGGCGCCCGACAGGATTGCCGAACAGGTTCAATGGATCCCCCATGTATTGTATGTCGCAGATCACAAGCCCTTTTGATGCTAAGAACGAGAGGAATTCGTGTGGTCGATATTCATACAGATGATATGGATTATGCCAGCGCAGGAAACGTTTTTTAAAAACCTTAACAGGATAAATGCGGTTCGGGGTTGAGATTACCAGAGGCGCGCCCGGTTTCAGTACACGAGTAATTTCGTCGATGAAACCGGCATGTTTATCTTTCGGGAGATGTTCAATGACTTCCAGGGATGCCGCGGAGTCGAACGTACCGTCCGAATACGGAAGCTTGTTGTCCCGAATAACCTCAAAATGGCCGTAGGTACCATACACTGACTGTGCTTCAGCGACAATCTCGGGATCAACATCGACACCGGTATATTCGACGCGACCCTGGAGGGCTTTGGCAACATATCCAGTGCCGCATCCGTAGTCCAGAAATTTACCGTAAGCTGTCCGTTCTACGAATGAGAGGCGGAAGGAATGTATCTTCCGAACCCACTCGCGGATTTCATCACTGCAAATATCATGTCGCAAGGGTGCTTGACGCGATGAAGAGATTGCGCGTTTGTTTTCTTTCATGTCAGAAGGGTATGCCAGAGGGCATGAATTGTTTGTTTAACCGCATTGTCTCGATCCGTTTCCTGGTGGATGCCATCACCGAGAAGTGAAAGAAGTCTCTCTTCTACGAACGCGAGTCCGTCTTCCGATTGCTCCTGTGAACGGTGAAACTGAAGGAAGGTCAGCAACGCCAGCATATAAACGTGATGGACAGTAAATTCGCGGGAAGCCCCGGGGCTCATACGCCGTAAGCGAAACCGGTTGACGATTCGCTGATATGTGGCGGAGGGGAATCGATAGTAGGTATCTGCAACCTTGGGGCAATGTACATAATCGTCGAACATCTGAGGGGTAGAGTCCCACCGTATGCCAAGGTCATGGTGTATTAGGTATGCAGAAACAGCCTTGCAGATCCGTTGAGTTTTATCAAGAAGGTCATCAAATGTACGGGGACACACCATGCCTGCCTTGAGCTTGAAATCCGTGGCTTCCTCCGACATTTCGTACAGTTCAGGCAGTTTTTCGCAAAGATCTGGGTGAAGCGCCGCAAAATCACGTTTCAGGCGATTGTTCCGAGCTCTATACGACGACGTATATTTTTGCGCTGCAATGAGCAGGGCATCCTGGCATGAGATCACTATGCGGTACAACCAGAATGCCTGCTTCATTCGTTCTTTTTCGTCCTCGGGTACTTTCAGGTGTGCGAGAGCCTGTGCTGTCCGGTTAAATATGAGCCGCAACCCCTCCCAGAGCGGGATATCGTTCACTGACACCGGCGACAGGTTAGCGAGGTAATCCCGGCCCCACACCACGCGAGCGCCCGAACACCTGTCATAGTACTTGACCGGAACGAACCCCGGGCGCCAATACAGTCGTTGGGCACGCTGCATGGTGTACTTCAGCGGGGGGTTGTAGTAGAGGCCGATGTCTACCTCTTTTTCCCTGCTCCATGTATCAGCAGCAGCAAGGAGAGCCCCCGTCCGGATGGGGCAATGTCGAACAACACTGATTTCGAAGTCACTGAGACAGTAGAGTCGGCTATGGAGAAGTTTCACGGTTCCCTCCCCTCTGCCGAAGCTGCCGGACATAATAATTGCCTGGGGTGACCAACGATCTGCTATTTGCCGAGTCAGCTGCCTGACGGTGCGGGATATGAAATCCTGTACCTCCGTCGGTCCTTCCTCCACCCATAGTTGTTTCATGATGTCCGCCATATGGAACTCCCATCGAGTCCATGAGGGACCTGTTGGCCCAAAGCCTCCAGGATGGACGGCATTATGTCGCAGAGTTCGATGGGCATGTTCGTTGACCGTAAAGACTTGCTGGCAACGAGCAAACCATCCATGCATGAGTGATCCGGGCTGTATCCGTGATGATAAGGTTTTGTTTTGGCGGAAAGCCCCAGGGGATACCACGTTCGACCGAAGGCATAGGGCAGGTCAAGATAAAAGATCAAGTCCCCAAATCGGTTGTCTGGCATATCGACGTGGTATTGCCGGGCGACTTCATCTGTGATTACGAAGCCGCCCTCCAGGCTTGCCAGGACTTTTTGAACCTTTTCTCGATCTCCGTCTTTATCGAACCAGAAGCGGGCAAAATTATTGTCGATCATGTGGACGAAGCTCGGCAACCGCAATCCATGTTCACGGAATCGTTTACGAATGTCTATGCTCTTTTCGACTCGAGTCATCCCGTGATCGGAAAACAGCATAAATATGGGATCTTCGCCATCTCGCGAGAGTTCCTGGTAAATGGTTTCCAAACGTTGATCAACTCGGCGTAGAAGTGTCCGTGTTTCCTGAGATTCAGGTCCATGTTTATGCATCATACCGTCAACGTCCCCGACGAAAACGAATGTCCAGGGCTGAGTCGGGCGAAATGAATCGGCCTGCAGCTGTGCCAGAGACGAACCACCCCCAAAACGACGGAAGCCACTGACTTTGAATGGGATACCGCGACTGCGCAGGATATCGAACACGGTCGGATACTTGTCTGAGAAACCGGGCTCTGACCAAAGCTTTTTTTCAACCATGTCGAATTCTGGCCAGTACCGGAAACAGGAACCGGTGATGTACTTTATGCCATAGAACGAAGTATTCGTATGATTCAGCAGCTTAGTCAGGCGATAGGCCGTATATGCCGTGACCATCAGATCGGTGCCGGGGTGTCGTACAAATGCCTTCGTCCATTTGTACATTCCGTGTTCAGCCCGTTGCCATATAAACCATTTCAAATGTCGGTTGGGGCGGACCCCGCAATACATCGAAGAATCGCACGTAACTGAATATCCCAGTTCAGTTCTGATACGCGACCTGTTACCGAATGACTTCACGAAGGGCATATTTTCGATACACTCGGGCGGCAGGCCGTCAACAAACACTGTCAACAATGGTTTCACGTCTCCTCCCGCAATTTAGTCATGAGTTGTAGATACTGGTCTGCCACCTGCTTCCAGGTGAACTGCCGCAGTACGTCATTTCTCGCTTGTCGGCCCATGGTTTTGGCCCTTGCCTTGTCTGCAAGGAGTTGTCTGAGATATTCGGCTACACATTCGGGTGTCCCCTCGTCTGCCACAAAGCCGTTATGACCATGGCGTATGATGTCGCGAACGCCTGTGAAGTTGCATGCAATCGTTGGCAAGCCGCACGCCATAGCTTCCAGAAGCACGAGCGGCATGCCTTCGTAGCGTGACGGAAGTACGAAGATGTCAGAGGACTGGTAACACTTGAGGAGTTCGGATGCGGCTTTTCGGCCCGCAAACGTTGTTCTGCTGTGCAGTCCCATGGCGGTTGCTTGTTCCTGCAAGGAATGACGGTCCGGTCCGTCTCCCGCAATTAGGATCTCAAAATCAATGGCTTCACGTTGCAAGATCCGCGCCGCTGCGAGCAAGAGGGATACATTTTTCCGGTTCACCAGCCGGCCAACAAACAGAATACGTGGTGGACATCCTGACCATATTTCTTTTTCCGGGGGACGAAAATGATCTGCATCGACGCCGTTGCCAATTACCGAGAGCCGGTCGGCTGGAACACCAAACCACTGTTCCACCTCACGACGAATGTGATCGCTCACGCATACAACATGCGTGCATGTGGAGAGTACACGTTTTTCTAAGCGATATGAGAGGGTACGCCGGAGCAGGCGCTCCAACCATCGGAGAGGGCTGTTGCCATACACCGCGGCGGCTTCGCCGATACTGGTCGTGGCGGCAACCACTATGTGCGGGGAAACTGTCAACGCATATCCAGCAATGGCGTGCATATTCAGGATCATATCGCAGTTGTATTCGGGGAGCACCTCTCGAACACGCCGGGCGAATTGGAGATGGGTTACAACGGGAATATCCCAAACGCGGAAGCGTGTCACGTCTTGCGACGTTGAACAGGCATCGAGGTCACGCCACTTGTTCAGCGTTCGGGCGAAGACATACGGGGCGTGACCCCGTTGCAGAAATTCGCGTCTCAGTTCATGCACGACGTGTTCCTCGCCTCCACGAAAATGTGGTGGCGAATAGCGGGTTGCCAACATCGCAACTTTCAGTTTTTCATCCATTGGCTTGTTCATGGCTGCGAGGGGTAGGCTTGCCTGTCAGATCGATGACGGGGATCCTTCGGATCTGTTCCACTGTACTCATCAGCTCCGGGTCGGCGGTGGCCAGCACGGCGACATCGGCGTTATTCAGGGCCGCGGCCGCGGCGTCAACCAGGAGTTCACCGATGTGCGGAAGCTTGGCCTGGATGTAGTCCCGGTTACGGCCGGTCAGGTTCGAGAGGACGACATTTTTATCGTAGATCGTCAGTTTGTATCCTTTGCCAAGCAACTGTTCGGCCAAGTCCACGGCCGGGCTGTTGCGCAGATCGTCGGTGCCCGGTTTAAAGCCCAGGCCAAGCAATGCGATACGTTTTGCCCCGCTTGTCTCGATACGTTTTATGGCGGCGGTTTTCTGCTCCTCATTACTCTCATTAATTGCCTCCAGAACGGGTGCTTGAACATACTTGTCATGCGCCAGCATGCAGATGGCTTTAAGGTCTTTGGGAAGGCACGAGCCGCCGAAGGCGAACCCCGGTTTCAGGTACGCCGGAGAGATGTTCAACTGCGTATCCGCGCAAATCAGTCGCATTAATTCATGGGCATCCACGTTCAGGGGGTCGCAAATCCGTCCAATTTCGTTCGCAAATACAATTTTCAGGGCATGAAAACTGTTATTGGCGAACTTCAGCATTTCAGCCACGCCCACCGTCGTTTCGTATATGGGACATGTCATGTCGCTGTACAACTCACGAAGCACGGTGACGGCGTCCGAACAGACGGAGCCAAAGGCAACCAGAGGCGGATTATCAAAATCCTTCACTCCACTGCCTTCCCTAAGAAATTCCGGATGGCATACCACGCCGAAATCGGTGCCGTGCACTTTTCCGGACATTCGTTCGACGATAGTCGCAAAGGCCTCCGTCGTGCCGGGCGGAACCGTGCTGCGGATGGCAATGCAGTGAAACGAGTCTTTGCTCGTCAATGCTTCCCCGATCTGTTCAGCCACGTGATAAATGTACTCGACGTTCAAATGTCCATGGGGGCCGGTAGGGGTCCCTACACACACAAAGGAAAGCATGGAGTCTTGAACAGCCTCCCCGGCGCTGATGGTTGCCCTCAATCGTCCGGCTTTATACTGTTCAGCGATGAGTTCGCCGATGTGCTCTTCCACAATCGTTGCCTGGCCCTGATTGACCAGGTCGACCTTGCGCGGGCTGACATCGACGCCTACCACCTTATGCCCCCTCCGCGTCAAACAGCCCATGGATACACAACCGACATAGCCCAAACCGAAAATACTGATGTTCATTGCGTCGTCCCGTTACATTGAATGGGATTACTTGCCGTTTGCCTGCGTCAGATCGAGCAGGGCATGATAGAGGATCTCCGTAGGGTCATCCCAGGTATTCAGCAACTCGTCCCTGCGTATTTCCTGTGTCCGCGAATCTCCATCGAACGTTTCACGTTCCGCGAGCTGCAGTATATCCTCGGCACGCGTTATATGGCGCATGATATCCATGTCGATGAGCAGTTGGTTGGCGGGCATTTGACGCTGTCCGCAATACACGGAGGGGACCCCAAGTTGGGCGGCTTCCCGAGCCATGCTGTCGCCGTTGGCGAGCACGAGGCGGCTGTAGAACATGAGAGAATGGATGTCGGGTACAGGTTCGTCCAGAATAAGCCACTCGCTGAACAGCTTGCGCTTGTCCTTATCCTCAAGCGAAAGGACCACATTTTGCCGATTCAACCCCAACGTGTACAATTGCAGGATAATGTCTTCTGTCTGTGAACGGTAATTCAAGGTCCCTGTATCCACGTTTCGAATAAAAATGTAATCCTTCGGTTTTAAGTCGTATGGCTGGAGGGTGTCGATATCGGGGCGAAAGTAAGTGGGAGACAGGTAAGCCCACTCTTTAAGGCCTTTGAAGGGAATGATGTTCTGACCCGTGAATTGAAGGCAATCAGGCAGGACAAAGCGGTGGGCGAAACGTCGCGACAGCGTGAAGTTGATGTGCCCGGGATCGTCGTATGCCGAAATGCTTTTGTAACGGAAGATCCGCGAAAGAAAATCGGTTTGAAATCCGGCGACTGTAAAGGACGCATCCGGGCGCAGTCGGGCGATTTTGCACGCCAGAGAAAGCGTGCGCAACAACCCCGTTTTGAAATACAGGCCGAGAGTGCTCTTCGCGTGCTTGCCCGCGGGAATCATCGCATAGTTCCCAAATTCTTCCCGCATGATGCGCGGCACTGCGCCGCGCTGCAGATACAGCATCGTAATACGATGTCCCTCGCGGTCCAATCGTTGCACGAGGTTCTTGTAGAAATTGATGTGCGCTGGATGGATGATATCGAAAAGAATATGCACAATGGACATCCGGTTTTCGACGGATCCGCCTCATTAAGATTAGCCGTTATTCGTGTTTGCCGATGTGGACGTGTTAGAGTTCGTTGACTGTGCGGCATACGGGGCGGGGTGCCCTTCGCTTTCGCTTGCCGTACGCATACGGATCAGAACATTTTCCAGCAGACGACGATTGAAGCCGATGAGGTCGGCGAGGACGCCGATGAGGAACAGGATGAAACTGAGGTTGAGCAGTACGGCGCATAAGATCAGAGACTGGATATGTCCGGCTCCGTTGCCCGCCATGTAGAACGCGAGGAACCGCACGCCCAGCAGCAGTCCGGCCGTGAAAGGCAAGAGAGCAAGGAGCGTGAACACCCGAAATGCCTTGTACAGGGTGTAGATGCGCAGGATCGTGGCCGTGCTGCGCCGGATGTAACCGCCCATGGACCGGAACAGGCGGCTGGGGCGGGTCTTGGGGTTGATATCGACCGGAACCGACACCACTTTCAAGTTATGCAGGCCCGCCTGGATCACGGTCTCGTGCGTATACGTGTACTCGCTCAAGACGTTCAAGGTAATGGCGGCTTCTCTGCTGTAGGCACGGAAGCCGCTGGTGACGTCGGGGACCCTGACTCCGGACAACTGACTTACAAGCGCACTGCCCAGGCGCTGCAGACATTTTTTTAGAAACCCGAATTCAGGATGTTTCCACACCTGGCGGTCGCCAATGACCATGTCCGCATGCTCTTCCAGAATCGGGCGAACCAGGTCCCTTATGCTGGCCGCTGCGTACTGATTATCGGCGTCCGTGTGCACGATAACCTCGGCCCCGCACTCAAGGGAGGCCTGGAGGCCGGCCCGGAAGGCTGCGGCCAAACCGCGATTGGTGGAGAAGCCGATGATGTGATCGACACCGTTTTTCCGTGCGACCTCAACGGTTTTGTCGGTGGATCCGTCGTCGATAATAAGCCACTCGACCGTATCGAATCCCGGGACCTCGCGCGGTAACTCGGCCAATGTTTGCGGCAGGACGCGTTCTTCGTTGAGGCACGGGATTTGTATGATGAGCTTCATGGGCTGCTTTCACTGCGCGCTGATACCGCTCCGATCACTAAGGTTGCACATAATGTAGGTGGACGGGGGCGGGGGTGCAAGAAGGCTGACAGCTGAAGGCTGAAACCTGAAAGTCACGACGACGGCAGGATCCGTTCGCCAGCCTGCATAATTGCCGACTGACAGTTTCGGCATGGGACTGGCAGGCCCGGAGGCCTGCTCTACTTCTTTTTGCGGTAGCCTTTGCGGCGATCCGTGCGGCGTTTGTTTGCCTTCCGCTTTTCCGCCTCTTTGCGTTTGACGCCGGAGATGGCCTGCCGGGTGCCGTGCGCGGCCGCCTGAGGAGAGCGACGTGCACGCAGTCGAATGTCAATGGGTAAGCCGAATTCCGGGAAGAAAGCTTCCCGGATACTGTTTGCCAGGAAGCGCTGGTACTGCGATGGACACAACTCTTTCCGATTGACAAAAAGGGCGAACGTCGGCGGCGGGTTGCCGGTCATGGTGGCGTAGAAAATTTTCAGGTGTTTGCCTTTGACCGCGGGAGGCGGTTTGTTGGCGACCGTTTCTTGGATGAATCGGTTGAGTATGCCGGTGGGAATGGTTACGGCCATCTCCTCCTGGATGGTCAGCAGGTGGGCGATGACATCGTTTAGGTTGTATCCGCTGATCGCGCATATGCCGACAATAGGGGCGTAATCCATGAACGCCATTTTACGGCGCAGGTATGTCATCAGGTCTCGCATTTTCCTGTCTTTGCCCGCGAGGTCCCATTTGTTGGCAACGATCATGCAGGGTTTCTTGTGTTCGGCAATGAGATGGGCAATGCGCCGGTCCTGCGCGGTTGCCGGCTGGGCGGCGTCGAGGACCAAAATTGTGATGTCGCTGCGTTTCACCGCGTTTTCGGCGCGCATAACACTGAACAGTTCCACCACATTGTCCACCTGGCGCCGCCGACGCAGGCCGGCGGTGTCAATGATCGTTACGGGCATGGATTCTTCACCCGTGTCGATTTCTATAGGGATGTCGACGGCATCGCGGGTGGTACCGGGAATGTCGCTGACAATGACGCGGTCCTCTCCAAGCAGACGGTTCACCAATGATGACTTGCCCACGTTTGGGCGGCCGACGATCGCGAGTTTGAGGCCCGGGTCGTGGACCTCCGCGGTCGCAGGTGATGCCAAACCGTCGGTACACCACTCAAGGACATCATCGACACCGCGCCCGTGCACACAGGAGATCGGCAGCGGCTCTCCGAATCCGAGCGATAAAAAGTCACTGCACGCACTCTGTTTTAATCGCTCGTTATCGGCCTTATTGGCGACCAGCAAAGCCGGCCGTTCGGCTTCGCGCAGAAGGGTGGCGATTTCCTGATCGAGCGGGGTCACACCGTCGCGTGCGTCTACCATCCAGATGATGCGTGCCGCTTCCCGGATAACGGCTTCGATCTGCGAACGAATGAGTTCGTCAAATGTTTCCGCGCGGCGATCATCCATGAAAATGCCGAGCCCGCCGGTATCGACCAGGAAGAAATGACACTTTTCATGGACAACCGGCGCGGCGATGCGATCACGCGTGACCCCGCTCTGTTCGTGTACAATGGCAATCCGACGCCCAAGTATACGATTGAACAGGGAGGATTTGCCGACGTTCGGGCGTCCGATGATGGCGATGACTGGGGGGCTGGATTGTTGGTCAGTGGTCATTTGTAAGTAGCCATAAGTTTACACGGCGCGAAGGCGGATTCCGGGCCGTCCATGCGCTTGTGCGGCCCGGGTGGACCGCGGTACTGGGTCGGCGCACGGCACCTAGATCTCTCCGAAATATGTGTTGCTTGCATGGGTGATGCGCGTTTCGGTGCGCCTGGGGCCGAGCAGAGCGATTGTTTCGTAGATGCCCGCGCCGGTTGTTCGACCGGTGACGGCGACCCGCAGCGGTTGATTCAGTTTGCCGTGCTTGATGTCGTGCTTCTCCGTGGCCGCGTGGACTGCCCTTTCAATGGTTTCGGGCGTGAACGTGGATAGGTTCTTAAGGGAGACCGCCAAGTCGGTAAGTGCCGCGCGTACTTCCAGTTTTTTAAAGAACTTGCCGCAGGCCTTTTCATCATAATCGGGGATCTCGCGGAAGAAATAGTCCCATTCGCAGACGTCGGTGAAGCGTTTGGTGCGTGTATGCAGCAGCTCAGCGACGCTGGCGAAGTAGTCGGTGTCCATAGCGTCGGCGTCGAACCAATCGCACGTTTCCGCGAACGTGCGGCAGGTGTTCAGGAATTCGTCAAACGGCAATTCCGCCATGTATTGCCCGTTAAGGTTGTCAAGCTTTTTGAGGTCCATGCGTGCCGCGGCGCTCTGCACGCGCTCCAGCGAGAAGAGCTGGATGAGTTCTTCCCGGCTGAGTTTTTCACGGTCGTCTCCGGGGGACCATCCGAGGAGCGTGAGGTAATTAAACAGGGCGTGCGGCAGGTAGCCTTTGTCGCGGAAGTCGCCGACAAAGGCATCCCCATCCCGTTTGCTGTACGGTTTTCCCTGATCGTTAACGATCATAGGGAGGTGCGCATAGGTGGGGGGCGTTTTGCCGAGTGCATAATAAAGCAGAATGTGGCGATAGGTATTCTCCACATGGTCATCGCCGCGGATGATATGAGTGATGCCTTGAGTGCTGTCGTCACAGACATTGGCCAGATGGAAGACGGGCGAGCTGTCGCTTCGTACAATTACCAGATCTTTCATGCTGTCGAGGGGTTTCGCGAGGGTCCCCTTGACCAGGTCGTGGAAGTGGACCTGGCGGCGAGTGAAACGGAATTGCGCGGCATTGTCGACCTCAAATGAGCGGTCGTTGTCCAGGACGCCCGCAATGTGGTTGTTCAAGCGGAAGATGCAGTGGTTGCTTTCATCCAGTATCTCCAGGTCTTTGAACCCGGCCAGGCAGGCGGCTGCCGGGATCGGCTTGCCTTTTTTCGATACCTGCGCGTAATTGACGCCGTTGGCCACTATCTGAACCGGAACATCGGGATGCACCTGGATGGTCGCCGGACCGGCGGATGAGACGGCTGGGCATTCGGCGGTATCCCAGGGGATGCGGAAGATTACGGCCTGCCGGCCCTCCTCGTTTTTGGCGGAGAGATAGGCTTTGCCGGCGTCGATCAGTTGCCGCGCGGCGGCCAGGTGTTCTTTTTCCTGCGTACTTTGATAGAGCGGTTGCTCGTCGTAACCCAGACCGAGCCATTCCATGACCGACAGTAAATTGGCGATGGCTTCCGGGGTGGACCGTTCGCGGTCCGTATCCTCAACCCGGAGAAGAAACGTGCCGTCTTCGTGACGGGCGAACAGCCAATTGAAAATAGCGGCGCGAATGTTGCCGATATGAACGTTGCCTGTGGGCGACGGTGCAAAGCGTACACGTACTGCGGACATAAGATTCGCTCTCCCGGTTCAGATACAGTATAAGACAGCTTCTAATATATTGCGTGGCGGCTGGCTTTAAAGCGCGGTGGTGAGCAGCTTGGGGTTGGCGTCTTGTCCGCGTTGGCATTTGCAGCTATAGTAGGTTTTTATCGTATGGGAATGCGCCCGTAATAGAATGCAGTTCAACGGAGGGTATGATCAATGCGCCACACTATTCAACAGAAGCAATTGGGTAAATTACGCGACATTGTAGTCTTGACCGTAGCCGTGTTAGGCGTCACGCTCAGAATGGAAGTGCGTGCCAGTGAATTATGGGGCGGTGAAGCTCACATCACACCGCGTGTGACGGCTGGTTTCGTTTCCTGGGATGAACTCCGCAACCGGGGTGGTCATAAGTCATTGGGCGGCGTTGGCCTAAATCTTGATTACCTGGTTCACGATGTGGGGGTGAGCCTTGACCTGTGGAAATGGTGGGTGAGTGAAGGCCTTGACAGCAGTGAAGGTGTTATGCCAGAGGACGGTCATCGGATCGGGTTGGAGGCGAGGCGCATGTTTTCTGTTGATGAGAGAGTGAAGTGGTTCCCCTATGTTGGCGTTGCATACGAGGAGTGGAAGCGCGACCGTGTTCTGGGCAAATGGAGTACGGTTGATTTTTGGAGCGCGGCAATCGGGGTTGGTCTTCAGTTGGAGGCGGGCCATTTTCTTAAGGCTGGCATAACCCAATGTTTTTCGCCGGATATGGATACTGACGGCAGTCCTGACGGGCGTGTTGGCTTCGAAAGTGAAGGGGGTGTGCGTCTCGGCAAGTTCAGCATTGGCCTGTTCTGTCGGGGAGCGGGCTTTCAGGAGCCGGATGCCAAGTTGCTTCAGGCCGGCGGTTTTCTCAGCTATATGTTCTGAGCGGGACGAAACACAGAAAGGTCGGACGATGTCATCATCAAAAATCCGCATTATGCCGTGCCTGGATATGCAGGCCGGGCGAGTTGTTAAGGGTGTTCACTTTGTGGATATTCGCGACGCGGGCGATTCCGTCGAAGCTGCGGCGGCTTATTGCGCGGCGGGGGCGGACGAACTGGCGTTGCTGGATATAACCGCGACCGTGGAAGGGCGCCCGACGCTGCTGGACGTGGTCCGGCGCACGGCCGACGCGACCACTGTCCCGTTTACCGTTGGGGGCGGTATTCGCGATGTGCCTTCCGCTGCTGAGGTGCTGGATGCGGGGGCGCACAAAATTTCCGTCGCCAGCGCTGCCTTCAGAAAGCCCGAGCTGATGAAAGAACTGGTTGCGGAATTTGGGGGTGAGCGTGTCACCGTAGCCATCGATGTGGATCGCAACTCTTCTCTGCCGTCCGGCTATGAAGTCTATGTTGACGGTGGACGCACCGCCACTGGGTACGACGCGATTGAGTGGGCCAAAAAAGTTGCCGAGTCCGGGGTGCCGGTGATTCTGCCGACCAGCAAAGCGGGGGATGGGGCCAAAACCGGTTACGATCTGCCGGTGATCCGCGCCATCAAGGCAGCCACCGGTGCGGAGGTCGTTGCATCCGGCGGGGCTGGTGAACTGTCGCACTTTGTGGACGCGGTTGAGGCTGGCGCCACGGTTCTGCTGGCGGCGTCGGTCTTCCACTTCAAGCAGATCACCATCCCCGAGCTGAAGCGTTATCTCCAGGACCAGGGCGTTACTTTGGAGAATCCCCTCGCTTAGGCTTATGCTGTTGTTGCTGGGTTTTCTCGATTTTGGCCCAGGAGTCGCGCAGCGCTACCGTGCGGTTGAAGACCGGGCGGTCCGGCCGGCTTTCTTTGCTGTCCAGGCAGAAATAGCCTTCCCGCTCGAACTGGTACGTAATCCCGTGCTTTGCCTCGCCGAGACTGCGCTCGACTTTACAGCCTTCAAGAATGTCCAGTGAATCGGGGTTGATGTGATCTTTGAAGGTACCGCCTTCGTCGACGTCGGTGGGGTCCGGCACGTTGAACAGCCGGTCGTACAGCCGTACTTGGGCGTCAACGGCGTGTTCAGCGGAGACCCAGTGGATGGTGCCTTTTACTTTTCGCCCGTCCGGCGCTGAGCCGCCACGGGTTTCCGGATCGTAGGTGCAGCGTAATTCAGTGACGTTGCCGTCGTCATCTTTTACGACATCCGTGCATGTGATGAAATAGCCGTAGCGCAGGCGTACTTCCCGTCCCGGGGCCAGGCGGTGGAATTTACGCGGCGGGTCTTCGTTGAAATCTTTTTCATCGATGTAAAGAACTCGTGAGAAGGGGACCTTACGCGTTCCGGCGGATGGATCTTCCGGATTATTAACCGCGTCGAGTTCATCCACAAAATCCTCGGGGCAGTTTTCGATGACCAAGCGCAGGGGGTGCAGGATACCCATTACGCGGGGCGCGCACTTATTCAGATTGTCGCGCACGCTGTGTTCCAGCAGAGCGACCTCGGTGGTGCTGTTGTACTTGGTGATACCCACGCGGTCGCAGAAGTTCCGTATCGCCGCCGGTGTGTAACCACGCCGTCGGAGGCCCGAGATAGTGGGCATTCGCGGGTCATCCCAGCCGTCCACCACTTTTTCCCGCACCAATTCGGCAAGCATTCGCTTGCTCATGACGGTGTACGTGAGATTCAGGCGCGCAAACTCGATTTGTTGCGGGTGATACAACTCCAGTTCATCCAGGAACCAGTCGTACAACGGGCGATGCACTTCAAATTCCAGCGTGCAGAGCGAATGGGTAATGCGCTCAATGGAATCGGATATGCAGTGCGTGAAGTCGTACATGGGGTAGATGCACCACGTGTCGCCGGTGCGATGATGGGTGGCGTGCTGAATACGGTAAATCACCGGATCGCGCATGTGGATGTTGGGCGACGCCATATCGATTTTGGCGCGCAGCGTACGTTCGCCTTCTTGAAAGTCACCGTTACGCATGCGTTCGAACAACTCCAGGTTTTCTTCCACGGACCGGTTGCGGTGAGGGCTGTCGCGGCCGGGTTCCGTGAGGTTTCCCCGGTATTCACCGATCTCGTCCGGGCTGAGATCACAGACGTATGCCTTGCCTTTTTCGATCAGTTGTACGGCATATGCATACAGTTGTTCGAAATAATCCGAGGCGAAGTAGCAGCGGTCTTCCCAGTCAAATCCCAACCAGCGTACGTTGTCCTTAATGGACTCGACGTACTCCATCTCTTCTTTCGTGGGGTTGGTGTCGTCAAAGCGCAGATTGCAGAGGCCGTCGAATTGTCTGGCGACTCCGAAATTAAGGCAGATTGCTTTGGCATGCCCGATGTGTAAATACCCATTTGGTTCCGGTGGAAACCTGGTGTGCACGCGCCCCTCATACTTGCCGGTCTTCAGGTCATCGGTGACAACCGTGCGGATAAAATCGAGGGATTGAGACGTGCCGGCTCCAGATGTCGAGTCACCAACATTTGTGTCGGATGGGGTATTGGTGGTCATGGGTGAAGATTCCCTCTTTCTGTAATTCTCCGAACGAGCGTGTTGTTCAGTGTTCTGGTTGTCGTTTATCCGGTTTCAGCAGAGTCAGGCATAAAACAATAATATAGAAGACCGCAAGGGCTTTTTAAAGGGATCCCTATTCAAGTCAATAGTCAACATTCAGCACTACTGCTTCCCCCGCCCTCACGGATTCAGGCCAGTCGTAAGTTTAAGGAATGTGGTTTGCGGCAACTGTTTCTTGACTTACTTTTACAGGTTCGTAAGTCAGCATTGCTTCAGGAGGAATTATGGCTTTAGAAGAGCACGATAAGAAACGAGTCACTTCGCAATTTCTAATCCATGGCGACATGGTGCGGATGGCGCCCTACGGCGATGGCCATATCAACGACACGTACGCCAGTGTCTTTGATCAGGCGGGCACAACCGTCCGCTATATTCATCAGCGGGTTAACCGGCAGGTGTTCCGTAATACGGCGGGCTTGATGGAGAACATACAGCGTGTCACCGCGTACCAGCGGCACAAGCTTCAGGAAACAGGATGCACGGATGCGAGTCGACGCGCGTTGACTCTGGTGCCAACGCGCGACGGCAAGTCCTACTGGACCGACGATAACGGTGATGTGTGGCGGACGTATCTGTTTATTGAGAAGGCGGCAACGTACAATTCATTGACTGGCTCGGGCCAGGCCTACCAAGCCGCGCGGGCGTTCGGCGAATTTCAACGTGCGGTCAGCGACTTGTCGGGGCCGCGTCTGCACGAGACGATTCCGCAGTTTCACGATACCGAAAAACGATTTCGCGATCTAATGGAGGCAGTGGAGGCGGATGCAATGAACCGCGCGAAAGACGTGGCGCCTGAGATCGCGTTTGCAAACGAGCGTGCGGGTATCGTATGTTTAGTCAATGACCGTCTGGCCGACGGACGCTTGCCGGAACGCGTGACGCATAACGATACGAAGATAAACAACGTTATGCTGGACGACGCGAGCGGAGAGGGTGTTTGCGTGATCGATCTGGATACCGTGATGCCGGGTTCGGCCTTGTTTGATTTTGGCGATATGGTGCGTACCAGCACGTGTCCGTGTCGGGAAGATACCGCGGACCTGAATGAGGTCGTGGTCCATGACGCCATGTTTGAGGCACTGGTGAAGGGGTACTTGGCCGGTGCGGGTGATTTTCTGACGGATGAAGAAATAGCCCTGCTCGCGTTTTCCGGACGACTGATCACATTTGAAATCGGTCTCCGCTTTCTGACGGACTACCTTGAGGGCGACACCTATTTCCGGACGCATCGTCCGGCGCAGAACGTGGATCGCTGTCGCGTTCAGTTTGCCTTGGTCCGATCGATCGAGGAGAAGCAAGAGGAGCTTCAGATGATTGTCCAAAGGGTCTTGAACGATGGAGCCTAACGAGACGCCTCATACGGCGCCATTGGCGTCTCGGGCTGAGCTTGCGGCGGTCTTACTGACCGGTGTCGGCCACGTTCTTCTGGAGCTTCTGAGCGATGGATTAAAAGGGGCGGCGGATACACTGAATCGGCCTCAGCAAGTGTATAATTTGGGGG
>JAIPIM010000032.1 GCA_021734725.1 Minisyncoccota bacterium
AGAACTCAACCGCCATTACCTGAGTCGCTGGAAAGTATATTACCTATTTCAGAAAACCATCCCGGCCTCCGTGCATACCTGTCTCGAAGAAAGGGGGCCCCGCATGGACCTGCGTGTTCAGCGTGAAAACGTGTGGATGGAGTTCAGCATCCTTCTGCCGGGAGACGGCCCGTTTGTCGTCTTCGAATGCACCGGCCGATCGCATCCGTCGCTACAAGCCCATGCGCGACAAATCCTGCCCGTTCCCATGCTGTACATCACAGGTGCCGGCGGCACAATTGCAGCCCGCAACCGGCGCGAATCACATACGTACGCGACACTCGTGCGTTACCTCTTCGCGTGGCGACCCGACCATGAAACCATCTATGGTCTGCTGTCCACACAAACTGAACAGCAACAGCGAACTCAGTGGCCGCCCGGGGGCTATCGTTCCGTCTATGTGAACATGCCGCACATTCTCTGGTGCGCGGACCAGCCGCCCCCGCGGGACCCCAACCGACTGCAAGACTACGGCGAAGCGTTATGGCTGCAGGCACAGTGGCAGTTGCCGGGCCGACTCGCCCAACCAAAGGATGCTGAACCATGAGAAGAATTGCCATTTTACTGATCATAACCTGTTGCCTCCCTCCGCACTTCGTGTCCGCCGATGACACCACGACGTGGGACTTTTTTGAACGTCATCCGCAATTGCAGGGATGGTTCCCGTTTGGCATCTATGCCGGCGGCGGCACCCGTCTGTATGCCCCGGGCACCACTCAGAAGGAAAGAAGCGAATGGCTGATTGAACTCCAGGCGCTTCAGGGCTGCAATGTCATCTGGGGCCAGCATCCCACGACGCGCAACATTGCGCGGAATGCGGATGATGAACCCGTAGGTTGGAACGCATTCGGTGAATGGTTCTACGGAATCAACCTGCCCGAACATGAGATTCGCATCTGGCCGAGCCTGTCGCACTGGTTGCGCTACCGCAATCCCGTTTGGGGCGACCTTACGCGGAATGAGCCCCTGCCGTCCACCGCGGAATTGGCAAAGAGCGCCGAAGTACTCGCTCCGGTTCTGGACTTTGCTCGCCGCATGTACCACGAGTATCCACATACCATTGTCGGCTACATCACCGACGACGAGCCTCACGCCGTGGCTTCCGCTGTAGCGGCGCAACGACTTGTGGAAACGGTTGCCGGAGCCCCGGCCATGACCTGCAAACCCTCGTGGGGCGGATTCCAGAGCTTCGCCGCACACATGCAACCCATGACCGGCGATTTCTACGTCACGCAGGATGGCGGCAATCACTCCTGGAAGATTGCCGAATACATGACCTGGCTCCGTGAGAACCTGCCCCAGCGCGTCTTCTACTTCCTGCCCCTGGCCAGCGCCTACCAGGCGCATGAACAGACGCTGCCCGATCTCAAAGATTCGCGGCCGACAGCCGCGGACATGCGGATGCAGTTCTGGATGAGTTTTGCCGGAGGATGCAAGGGATACTTCTACTACCACCTGCTTTACGATCCGTTCTGGATGCGCGGCGAGGACAACCTCCTGAACCTTGTCCTCGAACCCAATGGAGATCTGTGGGGCGAAGTGGGCCGACTTTCCAAGGTGGCAACAACCATCGGCCCCTTCCTGCTCCCCTGCCGCCCGCTGAATTCCGATGGCATTGCGGTCGACTGCGGCGATGTGCATTTCATCGAGTATCGAGGCCCCGCACTGGGAGTCGGCCTCCTGCAGGATATAGTGCATCCCACACGCCATTTCATCGTGCCGTGGAACAATGACGTTCGCGGCCCACAAAAAGGCGTACTGCACCTGCCGGACGACCTCCTGGACGAACGCCAGGTATATGACATGCTGACCTTGAATAAAGTGGCCGTGCCGAATGGCACGCTCTCGGTTTCACTCGCCCCGGGCAGCGGCCACGTGTTTATGGTGGGCACGGCCGAAGACTTTGCCGTATGCGCGGACATTGTGCGTAAGGCACGTGTGCGGCATCCGCGGGTTGTCAGCCGTATTCGACGTAAACTGCTTGCCCGCCAGCCAGGTGCCGACACCACAGCCGTGGACACCCTGATCGAGCAGGCGAAAGCCGCCGAGACCGCGCGCGATTGGACGGCGGCCGAGGCAGCCTATCGCAATGCCATTGCCGCCGTCGACGACGCCGAAAAAAACATGCCGAGACTTATCGCGACACGCCGGACTCTCGATCAACTGGCGGCGACGCTGTCAGATACCGATGACCTCTTGCGTACTCACTGGCGGGTTCTTGACTTGGACAAGGGATCCCGGTCGCTTCACACTAACCATTACAGGAATCCCCGGGTGGGGGATGAGATCCGTCGCTTCATGGTACTTGTGGGACAATACCTCTCCAGCCGCATTGCCGAGCGCAACGGCGAACGCATCTACGAGCATCTCCTGCTGGACCGTGCAACGATCCTGGTCGAACAGGCCCAGGCCAATCGTAAGGCCGTGCAAGAAGCCCTCGACAAGGCCCTCACCGAGAAGCGGCGGCCCATCCGCGTAGCCGTCTTCACACCAGACCGCCACGAAGTCGAATACAACTTGAATTTCGCCTGGATTTACAAGCACGCGCTCGCCCGGTGGTTCGTGCCGGATGCCCAGGGCATCCGGCGCGACCGCCAGGGGAAGGCCTGGGACCCCTCGGACTGGGATGTCACCTGGGCCCAACAGTTGCTGTTTTCCACGGGCAAAGCTCGCCTGTCACCCGCGTTGAGCAGTCACGCCGGTGATCTCGCCGAATTCGTTCGGAACGGCGGCGGACTGGTGCTGACAGGGGTTGCCGGTTTGCTCGCGCAGGAACTGGAGATCGAGACGGTAACACCCGACCGGGTTCGCGAAAGCAGCACATACAAGCAAGGTCTCTCCATAGGTCTAAGCCCGGCCCCCGGCATGGCGGAACACCCCGCCCTGGCCAGCTTGGATGGTGATTTTGCCTACACAAATGCCAGTTTTCCGGGACACGATTTTTTCGCCGAAGTGGCCTGGGAAGATTCGCGACCTTCGGGACGCGTGGTAGCAATCGAGTACGATCAACTGTTCGGCCCCATCGGCACTTACGCCGCCATGGTCGAATACAGCCTGGGTAAGGGCAAAGTCATGCTCTGCGGGGGGCGCGCTGTCGATCTGACGCCCGGCAATCCGTTCGGCATCCCGGGCGTGCGCCGGCCCGCCGAACTTCAGGCCAACCTGAGAAGAGTTCTGCTGGACACCTTTACCTACGCCGCGGACGATCAGACCTACCTGCCCGATGCCGCCGACATCGCTGCCGCAATTCCAAGTGAACGCCCGTTTGTCCTGCCGATCGAGAACTGGAAGTTCCGGTTGGATCCCGAACGAGTCGGTGTGGATCAAGGATGGATGCGACCAGACATCCACGATGACAAGTGGGACTCGATCCGCATCGGCGCCAACTGGGAAAGCCAGGGCTACGATTACAACGGTGTCGCCTGGTATCGGCAGCGCGTGAAACTCCATAACCGACCCGGGCAACGCACCATGCTACATTTCGGGGCCGTCGATGAACAAGCGACGGTGTTTATCGACGGTAAACGTGTCGGGCATAACCAAGGCGAGCCGGAGGGATGGGAAGCCTGGGACCAACCCTTCGCCATGGACATTACCCCGTTCCTCACCGACGACGACCGCGAGCATCTTCTGGTCATACGGGTCCTCGACCACAGCTCCGCCGGCGGAATCTGGAAGCCTGTCTTTGTCCGTTATGAGAAAATGACACGCGACAAATAAAGCGAGGGTATTCGGGCACCCCCTTAACCTACCGCTGTCGCCAGGAAACTTGAGAAAAAGGACGTGACCATGTCAACCCGTACCGGCTCCACCCACCCGCGCCTTCTTTTGCATATGCAACACCGCCGGGGATTCCGGTCCGTTGCTGAACTCAGAGACGCTGTCACGCACGGACATGCAAGGAAACTGTGGACGCAAGTACTGGAAGTTACGGATGAAGCAACCGGGACTGCGCCCCTGACCGCCTTCACCCCCCTGCCCGGTCGGTCCCGGGAGAATATCAAACAGGGCAACCGGGAATACACAATCACCAACGCCGCCGGAAACCGCGTGCTTGCCTGCGCCCTGGCGACACTCGTTACGGACGATGACCGCTATCGAAAGGCCGCCCTGCAACAACTCGAAACGCTCTTCGATGAAAATGCCTGGCCGGAATGGCAGGACATTTTCCACCGGAACACCTACGATCTGGATGCCGACCTCCGTACGGGTATGTTGTGCCGAGATATCGGGCTGGCATACGACTGGTTGTGTCCGTCACTCACGTCCGAAGAACGTCAATGGATTGTCGACGGCCTGGATCGCCGCGGCATCCAACCGTATCTACGTTCGGTCGAGCAAAATGCCTGGTGGGCCAACCGTATGAATAACTGGACCACCTGCATCGTAGGCGGCCTCGGCATCTGCGGCATGGCACTCAATGGAGAGCATCCACAGGCCGAGCAACTCATCGAAATGGCCGTGCCCTGCATGCGGAAGTATCTCGACCAGTACGGCCCCGAAGGCGAGTTCAACGAAAACCCGGCATATGCCGGCAGTACAGGTCTTCCCGTCCTGTTCTTCTCCGCCTATCGGTACTTTCAAGGCAAGAAAGAAAATTCCGCCGAACTCGGCTTTCTTCGGAAATTCTGTGTCTGGCAAATGTACATGACCGTGCCACCGGGAGTTACCGTCCCCTTTGGCGACGGCGGCCCCGACCGCCCAGCGTCACTGTGTGCATCCTTTGTCCCCGCCGTTGCAGCTGCAACTGAAGATCCCGTTCTGCAATGGTTCTATTTGACCCACGCCGACCATAACACCCGAAACCCTGTTCTCGAACTTCTGTACTACGACGCAACTCTCGCGCCAGAACCGCCGACCGTCGACGACTACCCCCTCGGACGCGCCTTCCCCGCCCACAGTGGAATCGTTTGCAGCCGCACAAGCTGGGATCCGAAAAATGCCGCCTGCGTGGTCGTCGGTAAAGCAGGCCATGGCGGGGTCAATCACACACACCCGGACGCGGGACAGGTCACGGTTCGCGGCTACGGGAAACGTCTGATTCGTGACTTGGGTTCCGTCAGCTACCCCAAAGACAAACGCCATTTTTATCCGTTCAACACAAGCGGCCACAACGTCCTGACGTTTAACGATCATGAATTGCTGTGGGACGAAAATCACAGAGCCCGGATCGTAAAAAGCGGTTTCGATAACCAGCAAGGAAGTTCATGGGTGATTGACACCACGGACCTTTACGAACACGCCAAGTCTGTCCGCCGCGGCGTCGTTCACCTGTTCCCTGGAGTCGTGGCCGTTCTGGACGAAGCTACATTTGACCGCGTGGGAAAGATTCGGCTGCGCTGGCATCCCGAAACCCCAGCCAAACCCGATGCGGACGGACACTTCGTCATACACAACGACACGGTTAAGCTCAGCGGGCGGATCGTCGCGCTCGACGGCGAAAAACTGCAATTCACCAACGGGCGTCACACATTCGAACCACCGTACACCAAAGACCGCATGGGGAACCCTCTCTCGCAACGTAATGAACCGTACATGGACACGGTCACCGAGTCCAAGCACTGCCGGATCCTCTCCTTATTTGCCGTCTACGGACCCGACACCGAACCGCAACAATGGCAAGCGGCGGACAACGGCTGGCAGGTGACTACAAACAACGGTCCGGTATGCGTAAGAGTGGGGACTCGCGGGCTTCGTGCGGAAGCCGCAACACGCCAATGACTTCAGGACCATTGGATTATCCCTATCAAAGACAGACGGTCACACTGCCCCCCCAAAAAAACCGGCTTTCAGGCTTATAATAACAGAAAAAACTACAATACGCGCTTACCGCCCATTTGCTTGAACTGCCGCGGCGAAAGCCCCTCATGCTGCCGGAACACTCGGGAGAAATGAAAGGGATTGCTGAAGCCGAGGCGATCTGACGCCTCCCCTACACGCAAGCCGGCCAGTAACAATCCCTTGGCTTTCTGAACGCGCTGCCGCAAAATATAGGCATGAACGGAGTATCCGGTTTCCGCCTTGAATGCATGCGCCAAGGTGGATACGCTCACTCGGCAAGCTCTCGCCAACTCGGCAACAGTAGGCGAATACGATATGTCCGACGTGATCAAATGCTCGGCCTTGCGCACCAGTTGAGTCCGGTCCGCCTGGGCCTTCGCCGGCTCGGCAACAAGCTCCCCAAAAACGGCAAGACATAAGCCGACAGCCGTCAACTCAAATCCCTTTCGCCGATAGTGCAGCACGTCAACGGCCTGTTGAAGAATGGTCGTTAACCGGGAACTGACGGGTCGACTGAAAGGGGCATCCGGATCCAGCGTCAACCACGTCACTCCCGGTTGTACCGTTGCCTGAAGGCAGATGTAGTGCCATTCCTCTGCACCCAGCGTGCGCTCGGAAAACACAACACCAGGAGGGATGACGTAGACACTGTCCGCTTCCACAGGCCAGGCATTGCCCCCACTACCCACTTCTCCGCGCCCGCTGACCGTTAAGACAATCGTCCAAGTATCCGCTACGCAGTGCCGCCCCTCAAAACCCGGCTGCTCCAAGCTCCGCATCACGGTGAGCCGCCCAATACCCGCACACGCCGCCTCCGGACAGGCGCCGTCCACATGCCCTCCCCCCGCATGGGGATGATCCTCGATGTGAACATGGCTCTCACGCGGGATTTCCGTTTCGCCGCAACGCACTGTGTTATTCACCGGGGACCCCTCCTGCCGCAAACGTACTCTTGTACTTGCAGGATCACATATGTTTTTGCAGGAAAATGTATTTACCACGGACCGTTATACCCGTATCTTAAGATATAAAACGGATCACACAAGTTGCCTGACTGAAAACCACAATCGGAGGTACTGAATTATGCCGTTGTACGAATCCCGTACGTTCGCGGAAAACCGTATTGACGTTGCACCCGAATGGCGTGATGCCTTGGTTATCGGACCGGACGCGGTAGTGCAAAACATGCTTGACCGCATAACCGACCGCGCGGACACCGGGCGCCCTCTTCGTGTCGCGTTCGACGGCTGGTACGACATCGATTGGCCAGCCATCCTCGACACACTGAAAACACAGGCCGACGCAAAACGTATAACGCTCCAATTCCGCCCCATTGTCGACGTGTTCTGCTCACGCGACGAAATCGCCGATTACAAACGCGCATTCACTGAAACCGACGATCCCGGTTTTGGCGTGGTTAATGCCGATGGTCACATCATCGATCTTATGGACAACGGCAAAGTAAGCGACTTGAAACAAGAACTCGCCAACGACGCAAGCGGAGATGCCGTGGTGGTATACGGCTCAGGCGCCGCGGTCCCGGAACTGGCGGAAACATACGACGCAATCTTCTATTTCGACAAAACACGGCAGCCTATACTCTGGGAAATGTGGGACGGCAAACTCATCCCGTTCGGGTGGAATGAACCGAAAACGGATTATTTCTGGAAAGACTATTATTATTGCGACTACTACCTGCTGGAACGCCAGAAAGATTTTCTGATTCCACGCATGGACTGCTGGGTCGAAGGGACTGCCTACGAAAGCCTCAAACTGTTGCCGCGTAAGGCCTACGACGGTATCATGCAGACGGTCCTTCAGTATCCCATAAAAGAAGTCCCGATCTATCAGCCCGGCCCGTGGGGCGCCTACCGTTATAAAGATCTGGGCGGACAATTCGATGTCCCCGGACTCGAATGCAATGCCTGGAACGAACTGGCCGGCCCGGAACTGAGTATGCTCATTGATATCGGGCGGGAAGAAATGCTCAACATGCCGACGGTCAATCTCATGCAGTACGCCGAACAATGGCTGGGCAAGCATATCGCGCAAACCTACCCGGGCCTGTTTCCCATGGACGTGTGGCTGGACGACGGCTATTTCCCAAAACCGACACCGGCAGAACGTACCAGCATGCCGATACACAATCACCCGGGAACGGACTACGTGAAACGCGAATTCAAAGAACCCCTGGGCCGCTACGAAACGTATTACATTGCCGAAGCATACGAAGGCGCCAATACATGGATGGGATTCCACGATGATGCCGACATCGAAGAATGGGAAGCTCTCTGCCGTGAATCGAAAAACCTGAAGGAAATACCCAACTGGAAAGAGTTCATCGCCAACTGGGACACCAACGTCGGAGATCTGTTCCTGATTCCGCCCGGTACGACCCACGGACACGGCGGCAATCAAATGGTCCTTGAAATGGACACCTGCCCTTCCATCGCCGCCACGGAATATTCCTTCTTCATGTACGATTTTGCACGGCATTCCTGGGACGACGAGACAAAAACAATGACCGGCAAGCCATGCAATATGCACCTCGACCACGGGTTTGCCGCGGATACATTCTGTCGCGCTTCCTGGGTGAAAGACCACCTGCGAGCACGACCAAATGTCGAAAAGTGGACGACCGAACACCAATTCGACCGCTATACATCGGATCCACGCATGCCGTTCGAGATCGAACGGTACCATTTCACCGCGCGCGCCGACGCCGATACCGAAGGCAAGTTCATGCACATTGTGACGCTCACCGTAGGCAACCAAATAACCATACGCTCGAAGAGGGATCCCGAAAAGACAAATACCCTCCGCAAATGGCAGTCCGCGCTTGTGCCGGCATGCTTCGGAGAATACGAATTCGTCACCGACGACGGCTGCCAGTGCACGATCGTGCAGATGAGGTGGAAAAAAGGATAAAAACCGGCATGACCCCTGTGTCCGTGATAAACAGCAACCAACGCGTCCGATGAATAATAAACCACCCAACATCCTTATCCTCATGACGGACCAGCAACGGCAGGACTGTCTGGGTTGTGCCGGACACTCGGTCCTTAAAACGCCCAACCTTGATCGAATTGCCGCAACCGGTACGCGCTTCACTGAGGCAACGACCGTTTCACCCGTCTGTATGCCGGCACGCGCTTCCTTCGTCAATTCGTTGTACCCGCACAACCACGGAATGTGGTGGAACAGCGGCGAAATGCCTCCGGACGATCCAACAATGTTCCACCTGCTGAAAGAAGCCGGGTACTTCAACGCGCACATAGGCAAGGCACACTATTATGTCCACGAGGGAGTGACTGACCATCTGAAGAATCGGGAACCGTATATGCGCGCCAGAGGGTTCGACTACATACACGAAACAACGGGCCCCTTTGCCACATTGGTGACGCGCTCCTACATGACTGATGAGTGGGAACGTAAAGGAGAAAGACTCTATCGAGCGTTTAAAGATGACTATGCGAGCCGCCAAGTCATAACCGCCCGTCCAAGCCCCCTGTCCGTAGAGGATTACTCGGACTCGTACGTCGGTAGAAAAGCCGTGGAATTCATCGAAAGCTACGATAAAAATCAACCCGTATGCCTCTTTGTCGGCTTCGGCGGTCCCCACGATCCCTGGGACGCACCCGGAGAATACGCCGCGATGTACGAACCATCCTCGATACCGCCCCCCATACCACCGTCCGAACATTTCAAATCCTTGCCGAAACATGTCCAGACCAGACCGGATCTAACGCCAAACGAGTCTTTGACCCCCGAAATCATTCGTGCAATCCGTGCCAATTACTACGGCAATATCTCGCTGATCGATGACTGGATAGGTAAGATTCTGCAAGCCGCCGCGCGAAAAGGCTGGGACGATAACCTGATGGTTGTCTTCTGGTCCGACCACGGCGAGCTTCTGGGCGATCACGGACGGACCATGAAGTGTACCTTCCACGAAAGCAGTGTACGCGTCCCACTTGTGCTTTCCTGGCCTGGCGTGATCCCGCACAATGTCACATCCGACGCACTGGCCGAAATAATCGACGTGTTCCCAACGGTCGCGGATCTTCTCGGTCTCGATATTCCAACCCGATGCCTCGGCAAATCGCTGACGCCACTGTTTGCCAATCCGGACTGCCCGCTTCGCGATTTCCAACTCAGCGAGATCGCGGTCGCGGTCTGGAACGGCGTCAGAAACACCATGATCGGAAATCGGAAATACAAGTATGCGGACGACGAGCAAGGCACGGGCTATATGCTCTTCAACCTGGAAGCCGACCCGGACGAACAACGGAATTTGATTGCGGATCCCGAAGCGCGAGATCTGGAAAACATCTTGCGCGAAGAACTACTCAAGCGTCTGCTTGAGGCCCAATACACCATGTAGGTAAGATTATTCGCGGCAGATCAGACGGCCCACACTAGCCCCAGATTAAGCGAACAAATCGCATCAGTCGATTCGTTCGAATGCAAAAAAAACAATGGCAAATGTTCAGTAGCACCCTCGGTTTCATCTCCACTCTCCAGGCTGGCGGCACGGGACGCTGCTATTACGCAAAGGGCTGCACGCAACCAACGCTGTACAGCTCCTGCTACGCGGCCATGGCTCGACATTTGCTCGGCAACCTGCAAACGCTGGACAAGGCAGAGCGAGAGGCCTGGGGGCACTACCTCAACAGCCACCAAGACGAGGACGGCCTCTTCCGCGATCCCGTCATTTTCGATCAAGGCTGGTACAAGAACGATCCGCTCTCATGCGGGCGCCCTCACCTCACTTGCCATGGTATCGCGGCCCTGGCCTGCCTTGGCGCCACCGCACAAAAACCGTTCTCCTGGCTCGCTCCCTGGCTGACTATTGACGGAGTGATTCGCTGGCTCGAGGAGCGCGACTGGGGCGAGCGCGTAGCCTGGACGGGCAACGAAATCATGAACATCGGCACCCTCCTCCAGTATGCACGCGATGTTCACAACGACAGTCAGGCGGGCAAAGCAGTCTCGACGCTTCTGGACTGGCTGTCGACGCATCGCATTAACCCGAAAACAGGCGTATGGGGCGACGTGGACATCACCAATCCGATCTGGAGAAGCCATGCCGTGCAAGCGGCCTATCACTGGTGGCCGCTGTTTTTCTACGACGGCGTGACACCGCCCCACATCGAGCACTCCATCGACACTGTACTCGCCACGCAAAACCCGAACGGCGGTTTCGGCTGGGGCGTCCATAACTCCGCCGACCCCTTCATGTCCAGCGCGTGCGAGGATATCGATTCCATCGATCCCTTGTGCCGCATGATGCAGCATACGAACTACCGTCGTACCGATATCGAAACGACATTGGCAAAAGCCGCCGACTGGGTACTCACAAACCGGATGCCCGACGGCGGATTCGTGTTCATACGCAATCGCCCCTTCGAATACGGCCACCCGCAACTGCGCGGCGAAACGGACCAGGGCGCCATGTTCCCAACGTGGTTTCGCCTCCTTTCACTCGCGCTGATCGCCAAGGCCCTGCCGGAACATGCGCTGGCGGCCATCCCGTGGCAGTTCGTCCGCTGTCCGGGGATGCAATTCTGGAATGACACCGCCCACACGCCCGCCAAAAGGAGCGAAAACGAAGAAGTGGATTCCGCCGACGCAAGGAAAACGCAACATGACACAGCACATTGATCTGAACGGAACCTGGGATTTCGTGGCCGACCTCGATCCGAAATACCACGCTATTCACGGGGGATTTCAAACCCCCGACGCCAACCGCCGCCACTGGCAAAAAGTGCCGGTGCCGGGCGTATGGCAGAAGTACGCGGAGCGCTACGATATCTTCGAAGGCGTCTGCTGGTTTGCTCGGGAGTTCACGGTTTCAGAGGCGGCAACTGTCGCCATCGCCCGGCTGCGCTTCGGCGCAGTGAACTATCTGGCCAACATGTACCTCAACGGCGAAAAGGTCGGTAGCCATGAGGGCGGCTATACGGAGTTCGCGCTCGACGTGACCGGCAAGCTGAAGCCGGGCGTCAACCACCTGGCCGTGCAGGTCGATAATCGCGCCACAACAATAAAATGGCCCCCCTGCCTCGGGTATTTCAATTACGGCGGCATCCACCGCGGCGTGAGTCTGGAAATCATTGAGGGTCCCGCTCTCGAGGACGTCAGGCTGGAGGCCAACTCGGCCGAAAACGGCTGGGAATTGCTCGTCCGAGGCCGTTTGGCCGATCCGTCCGACAAGTTGATTGTCCGCGTGAGCAGCGATGGCATGTCTTGGGAAGACTGCGTCGACGAGCACGGCGAGTTCTCCACGAACGTTCCCTGTCATGACACGCCCGCCTGGTCCCCGGAGAATCCCCATCTTAAACCGGTCGTCGTGGAATTGCTGGACGAGGCCAGAAAAATACTTGACCGCCGGGAATACGACTTTGGGTTCCGCACCATCGCTATGCAGGACGGCAAGGTGCAGCTCAACGGGCGGCCGTATCCCCTCAAGGGTGTCTGCTACGTCTACGACTCCGAGACCACCGGCCTGGTGATGACCCCGGAGCAGATCGAGACCGACCTCCTCCTGATGAAGGAGGCGGGCTGCAACGCCGTGCGCTGTCACTACCCGATGGACGCGGCATTCTACGCGGCCTGCGACCGGCTCGGACTGCTGGTCTGGATCGAACCACCCATCTACTGCTATCACCCCGCTGATGACGAGACTGGCACGCGTTTCGCCGATCCCGAATGGCTGGCGCTGGCGCAAAAGATGGCGCGCGAGATGATCGCTGTTGCCCGCAACCATCCCAGCGTCGCCATCTACAGCATAGGTAACGAATGCAATACCACAAACACGGAGGCCGAACCTTTTTTCCGCACTTTGGCCACGACCATCCGTGAAGCAGATCCCACGCGTCTCATCTCGTACGCCGCGCTGTATGGTATCGTCGGCCCCATCGCCGATATCGTCGATGTCCTGGGCATCAACTCCTACTGGGGATGGTACGACAAAATCTGGGGCGGCAAGGGGCTGGCGCCGGACGACATGGAGGGCGAGCGTCCCCGCGAGCTCCGAGTCGAGCCCATCGACCTGACGCCGATGCGCGAGATGCTCGACAAAGTGCTGACTGAAAAAACAAACTTGGCCTTGCTCTTGACGGAATTCGGCGCCGACTCGGTGCCGGGTGACTATTCCTCCAGTCGCGACCTGTGGAGCGAAAATTACCACGCCGCTCTTCTGCGCGAAATCCTCGCCCTTGCTGAGGATTACCCGCGGATCGTCGGCACCTTCCCATTCTGCTTCACCGACTACCGCGACCCGAGCAAAGTTCACAACGGCTACTGGAACGAGCTTAACCTGAAAGGAGTCGTGGACTACCATCGAAATAAAAAGCTGGCCTATTCCGCCTTGCAAACCGCCTACCGCACCACCGCCCCCGGTCCGGTGTCGGAGGCAGCCCCTGCCTCCGGAAACACCCCAAAAATGACCGAGCTCGAACGCGTCCTGGCCACCCTGAACCACCAGCCGGTGGACCGCTGCGCCATCCTCGAACAGCTCAGCTACAACCCCCGCGTGATCGCCGACTGGACCGGCAAGACCATTGACGGCTTCAACTACACACTCGACGACATCTGCGAGGTGATTCGCCAGACCTGCGACCTGGCCATGCCGCCTTCGGCACCAAGGGGGACCGGTCGGGTTACGTCGCCCGACGGCTTTGTCACCCAACACGACAACTGGACAAGTTGGCATGTCAGCCGCCCATTCGACGACGAGCACGGCGCCGCCAAATGGTTACGCCAAAAGATACAGGATATCAAGAGCACACCACTCGATCCGGAAGAAAGCCGCAATCACTACCGACAAAGAATGCTTGACCTTCAGTCCAAGATTGGCGATACGGTAATCCTCAACTTCTCGTTGACTGGCTTTTGCCACCCGTTCGATGCAATGGGACTCGAGATTTTCACGTTCTTTCAACTCGAATACCCGGAATTGCTGAAAGACTACATGGAGACCAACGTCTCCCGCGAAGTCCATAGAGTCCATGCCGTTGCCGACCCCGGTCTATCGCCGGTCATACTTATACCGGAAGACTTCGCGACGAAACAGGGCCCCATATTTCCACCCGATTTTCTACAGGAATTTCACTATCCCTACATCCGTAAGCTCGCCGACGCGTGGCATGAACATGATGTACACGTTCTGTACCACAGCGACGGCAATTGGAAAAAGGCAATCACGGAATTAAAAGCATGCAATGTGGACGGCTTCTATTGCCTGGAGCCCAATTGCGGTATGGACATCGTGGAATTGAAAAACGCACACCCGGACATGGTGTGGGCGGGCGGCGTCGACGGGGTCGACCTCATGGAGCGAGGGACCCCTCAACAAGTGACGGCTGAGGTCCAACGGCACATTCGCGAAACCAGTGCACTGGAAACCGGCGGCATGTTCGTAGCATCCTCCAGTGAAATCAACCCGCCCATTCCCCCGAAGAACTTCAGGGCAATGGTCGAGTCGGTATGGAACACCAGCCGCATCTATTCATCACCCTCAAAGGCTTAAGGCGTGGAACTGTGGATGCAGTGTACTCCCATACACACATACCGCGATGACAGCATCCCAACGCCCAATGTGGGAGGTGCTTTACGTACTCCAACTCTTCGGAGGCGGTTCCACTCGGCGACCCCTGAACAACTCATGTCAGCACCTGAACGTGGGAGGCGGTTCCACCCGGCGACCGTCAATCAAGTCGTTTGCAAATGGACCGACACAAGACCAAACTCAACAGTATTGAGGCTAAATTCGCCGGCGTCGAGAAACACGCATCATCGCAAGATAGGCAAGAAGAAGCACGACCGCGTAGAGAATCAGAACGGTCATCATCGAATGCGCACCATAAACTTTTACAGCCCAAGAGGTGACGACTATTCCCGTCACCCCCCCAACGCTGCCGGCACTGACAATGTACATCACGTGATGTCGGCTTGCATAGAGCTGACTGTAAAGGTTGACGATCAACGGCCAAACGGGACCGCACGATACTCCCAAAAGAAAAATGATCAGCCCCCTCGCGGTCACTGAAGAAGGCCCCAGAAAAAGAAAAGCCGTACAGACGGAGATGCTGAAAATGTGCACCCCCAACTGTTTTCGAATGGCCCCGGAGTCCAGAAAAATATATATGAAGCGGGCAGCCGCAAGCCCTGTCCAGAACAGCATAAGGTGAAACGAAGCCGTTGCCGCGGTCGTGCGAAACGTCTTCACCAAATACGTGGGAAGCCAACTCGCAACCGAAATTTCCAGCATGACATAAAGGATCATGACAAGCAAAAACCAAACAAAGGCACCCCATGTCGGACGCTCCAGAAGATTGTGTTTCTCAGAACCAGTTTGCCCGTCCACCGAAACCGGAGAACAATCGTATCCGCTTTGTCGGGAACGAACGACACAGAGCATAACAATGACGGCAATAACCACGGTAAGCAGACCCACGGCGCCGCCGATTAGCGGGATGGAGATGCTCGCGGCAAGCAGAATTCCGATCACCATTGGAGCAAACAACGCGCCCAGACAATAAAACATCTGCGAAATATGAACATAGCGGCCGTTGGTGTCCGGACCACATTGCGTAAGCATCATGGTCCCCGTGGACTCCACAATGCCCCCGCAGCCGCCAATCACAACCATGAATACAACAAGCGCGAAAAACGAAGGAATAACACCGATAAAACCGACACTTAGCCCGGCAAACAAGAGGGCGCATATCAGGATAATCTCAGGGTCACCCCGGCCCTTTCCCAATATGAAACCGCTGACGGAAGAGAAGACGGCAAACGAGGCAAGCTGACAGAAGAACACAATCCCGAACAGCGCCGGCGCCACCCCGTACGTTTCCGCCAAACCGGTCACCAACGGAGGCAAAGCATTGACCGAAACGGCAAAGCCCGCAATACTCAGAACAATGCCCGTGACAAATTGCCTGTTGCGATGTTGATAGCGATGATGATCCATACGAACCGCCCAATGTAACGTTCAGGACTGGATTATCGAACCGATCAACGATCCAACATGCCCACGGCTCCTGAAAAATCGTGTTTTAACAGGCATCGGACGTGCCCTATGAGTAACATAAAAAAAACACTTGCCCGCAAAGGCGATTCCTGGAACGAATCCGTTGAGTCGCCCGACCCGGTCACCGGACACCCGGTACGCCGTCTTACCGCCGCGGGCTACAACGAGAAGCCGACGTATCACACCAATACCGCCTTCACCGCCGACGGCGAGTTCATGGTGTTCGTCTCGGGTCGGGGGGACTGCTCGGCTCTGATGAAGGCGCACCTTTCCACGGGCCGTCTGACGCAGCTCACAGAGCCGGTGCGGGGACTGGTGTCGCGGACGAATGTTCACAAGCTCGGGACGCCGCGCCGCGTGCCCGGCCACGGCATCGACGGCACCCGTGTCTGCCTCGCGCCGCGCGCCCGCCGGGCAGTCTTCATCCAGGGGAGATCTCTGCGCACCGTGCATCTGGATACTCTGGAAGAACGCACCCTTTTGGAAGACATCGGCGAGGACTGGCTGGCAGGTGCGGTCAGCATCGATCCGGCGGAAACCGAGGTTATTGTGCCGCTGATCCCGGCTCACCCCGAGCTGAAGAAGGGCCTGCCCGCAACGCACAATTACATCCCGCTGTTCGCCACTTCCGGAGGCATGCGCACCCGTTATCTGCGCATCCCGCTGCCAGGCGGTACGCCACAGGACGTCTTCGTCGATGACGGACGAGGCAGTGCCCACTGTCCACACTGCCCGACGGACGGCAATCTCCTGCTCATCGACCGCGACCTGCCGCCGAAGTTCTGGGGCGGCGGCGACAATGGCAAGACCAACCGCTGCTGGATTCTGAACCTGAAGACCCAGGTCCTGACGCCGATCGTGCCGCGTAACGCACAGCGCTTCCAGGTGCACGCCTGCTGGACCTTCGACGGCCTGCACGTCTTTTACCATGGCTGGCGCGCCGAAGGCGGGTGGTACGTCGGCGTAGCCGATCGACAAGGCCGGATCGTACACGAATACGATTTCCCCGAGGCGGTCGGCTATGGCCACGTGGCCGCCGATCCGAAACGACAGGCGATTATACTCGACGGCAATGTCACTAAAGATATGCTGATGTGGCTGTACTGGGATGCGGAAGAACCCCGTCTCGAACCCATTTGCCGCCACGGCACCGAATGGGACAGTCTCTGGCATGGACTGCACGATCCGCACCCCGCCGCCGATCCCAATGGCCGCTGGATCGCTTTCAATGCCGCCCATGACGGGCGCTCGGACGTGTATAGCCTTCGCGCGAGTCGTTCGTTGTTCGTGGTTCCTCGTTCAAAAACCACGAACCACGAACTAAGAACAGGAATTGAGGCAAACGACATTTCGCAATTCTCTACAGGCAAATCCATACAGGAGAACGCCCCGGATGTTCAAACTGAAAAACCACAAACAGTTGTTCATTGACAATCGCTTCATCGCCGACGAGCAGGGCGTGGCTCTCACGGTTAACCCGCCGGTCAAGGCCGGCCCGATCGATGTGGACGCCCGAACCGCGCCGTCAATCGTCGAGCATAATGAAACGTGCTATCTCTATCAGGGGCTCATCTACCCCTCCTCGGTGTGCACGAGCACCGACGGCATTGCGTGGACACCGCCGCAACAAATAGTCGGCGTGGACGATAACCGGCCGATGTGGACAAGCATCAACAGCGTGTTCATGGACCCGAAAGAATCGGAGTTTCCTTTCAAGGGCCTGTACGAGCAAATCCCGAAGGCCGGCGTAGCTCCCGGCGGCGCGCCGACTCAGGCCCCCGTGCCGGGCGGCCTATACCTGTGCCGGTCGCGCAACGGACTGGAATGGGAGTACCTGCCCGAGCTTGCCATCCCGTTCTTGTGCGACACGCAGAACCAAATGCTCTACGACCCACGGCGCGACCGCTACGTCGCGTATGTACGCGCCTTCCCCGAGGTCGGAGGACCGTACCGCGGCAAGCGCTGTGTGGCTCGCGTCGAAACCGCGGACCTCTACGCCATGCCCTGGCCGCACGGACACAACCCGGCCAACAAAAAACCGGACAAACACGACTTCCCCTACATCAACGACGAACTGGACATCGTCATGGGACCCGACGCCGACGATCCGCCAATGACCGACCTGTACAACCCCTGCATGCACATCTACCCGGAGGCCGAGCAGGTCTACCTGGCGTTCCCGTCCATGTACCGATGCTGGGGCTACGGCGGCGGCAATATTTCCGCGGGACGCGATCATCGGGGAGATCGGTTCAACGACGGCCTCTTCGAGACCCAGCTCGCGGTCAGCCGCGACGGCCAGAATTTCACACGTTACCGCACGCCGTATCTCCACAGCGGCATGATCCGCAATACAGCCGGAACCGAGGGCGATCTCGACTGCGGCCTGATGATGATGGGCATCGGCATGCTGCGCCGCGGCGACGAAATCTGGCAGTACTACCATGGCTGCCGCCGCACCCATATGACCCGCGAAAACGGCGAACGCTTAGGGATGACGGGCGAAGGCATCTTTCGTGTTGTCCAGCGTCTCGACGGTTTTGTATCGGTCGACGCGGACCAGCACGGTGGCGAGTTCACCACGCCACCACTAACATTTTCCGGTAACCGTCTGCAACTGAACGCCGCATGCCATGGACTCGGCGAGATCTGGGTTGAAATCCAAGACGAAACAGGGACCCCTGTATCCGGCTTCACCAAGGCGGACGCCGTCTCGGTCGACCGCAACGGCACCGCCCAGGAGGTCTGGTGGAAGGGCGGCCCGGACGTGTCTTCCCTCGCTGGTCGGCCCGTGCGCCTGCGCTTCATCGTGCGCTCGGCAAAACTGTTTGCGTTTCAGTTCGTGTAGCGTCATGGGGTCGATGAAGACAAAGAAGGGGAAATCGGCAAACGAGAACGGCGAGGAGAACTGCCAACGATAGATGGCCTGCAATCATCCACCGCTATCGTCGCCGTTCTCGTTCACCGCAAGAAGGAACGCAATTATGCCATTCGCTGAAAGACAATCCATTGGAGTAAAATCATGACGGACAAACAACGCGGTCATGCCGCGCTCGAGGGCAAACCGGTCGATCGCTATCCGGTTACCTCGCTCTACAACTTCCTCTACCAGCTCGATCATTTCAGCGAACTGACCGGCCGGCCGGAATGGCGAATGCACCAATGGCTGGCCGACTCGCCGGAGGCACACGTGCAGGTCTTTGCCCGCATGCAGGCCGCCGCCCCGTTCGAAATGCTGCAGCCCCAGCACAGTGCGCCGTCCCGCGCCTGGCGGGCACGGCAGGAGTTCATCGAGAAGGACGGGTATCCCTTCCGACATGATCGCGAGACCGACGAGTGGGTGCAGCTCGACCGGGCCGGCGCCAGCGGCCACGCTACGGACTATCACGCGAATGAGGAGCGCTTCGTCTTCACCAAGGCCGACGCGGACACCCGCGTCACCGTGACCCCGGCCGCGCAACAGATCGCCGACGGCGCCAACGACTACATCGACGCCATCGTCAATCGCTTCGGCCAGGAGAAATTCATCCTCTCCGGCGGCGTTATCGGCACCCTCTATTCCTGCCACGGG
>JAIPIM010000033.1 GCA_021734725.1 Minisyncoccota bacterium
TCAAGATGAATCTTATCTTTGCAATCGTGCTGGCCATACCCACGGTGTTCACCGTACCGGTGGTGACTCTGCTGCTCTACGGCATGTCATCCTGGGCGTTCCTGGTCTACCGGATCGTCCGCAACCTCACGCTTACCCTGCTCTGGGGAATCTTTCTGGTCATTATTGCCGGCACCCTGGTCTACTTTGTCGGCCAGTGGCGATCAGGTGATGACGGGGAATAACGACGCGGGGCAGTCCGCGGCAGGAGCATGTCCGGGGGTAACACCCCGGGCGCTTCTGCTTTTTTTTGGCTTGAGACGGGGAAACCGATGCTCACGGGACGTTTGGGACGGGATTCAGCCACACCTTATTATATAGAGAAAAACCCCCTACTCTCCTACACACACTTTTTCTCTACGCGTAAGGACTTTTGGAAAGTGGTCCCATTTGTCCCAAAAGAAGAGAATGGAGCTTTCCGGTGGAGACCCGCTGATATTTAGCGCAAGGGGAACGTGAGGCATTTGCGCCGGGCTTCTCCCATTTTTTTACTGCACGCGAAAAGGGCTGGTATTAATGGCCTGCATCCTACAAGCTTTTTAGTAATAGTTATATACGAAAATTGGTCTTGATTGACAGAACTAACAAGATTGGAAAATGCCGGAGGAAAACCGGACAAAAGGGTCGGACACCGGGAAACAACCACAAACATTGCTGGAACTGTCACAAAGGCATCCTATCTTTAATCTGCAAGGATAGTGCGGGCGACGGGCAAGATTGGCCCCATGCGGACGGACGCACCGTCTCAACGTCTGTGATCAGGAACAGGAAAGAGAAGACAAAACCATGGCAATGCAAAGGTTTGTTGAGAAAAACCTGAAAATTTAAACCCGCACTGGTACCTTCCGGAAACTCGGTCGTCACTGAGGAAGTTATACATGGCCTTTTGGACTGGCTAATGACATACTTACCAATATGCCCACCACCCAGAAGAGGATGATGTGGCTAAGAGGAGCGAGGGTAGACATGGTGGCCAGAGGTTTGTTGATTTTATAAAAGCGATCACAGTAGCCCCCAAACCGAAAGGGGGCCCGTTGGGGTAATCACACATTGAGTGTACCTCAGAGTAAACTTGCTGTGGTAGCAGGTTATGCAGGGGTGGAAACTAAAGACTTAATACACAGGATATCTCGCTTATGAGCTGACTTGTCCGGAGGGCGACAGGGCGTGGATAGATTGTCCCAGTCATTCTTCGATGCTTCTTTGGATTCCCCCTCACCAAGTGGGGATCCCTTTGGCCACGCGCAATCTGCTGTCCAGAGTCTCCTTGAAAATAACACACCCCTTAAGCGAATTACCTAAAAGCCTAAGTTCATAAGGCAGACCTTATGCCACTGAAACGGATGAGTAGCGAACTCAGTATTTTCAGAGATGAGCGTTTCCATGCGGAATGGAGCAGTTCACTGCAATACTTTCAGGCCACGTTTGAAAACAATATCGACTATCAGCCGGCAGCCGATGACATCGTTTTGTTTGATGTCATGAAAAAATCACTGTGCAGAGGGCCACGAGCCTTCTGCCCATATTTCCTGGAGCAGTGGATCGTCCATGTTTACGGAACGCCTTTTTGGGGTATTGAAGAAAGTGAAGCAGGCGCTGGAAGCATTCGCTATGACTTCCCCGAGCAGTTAATCGGCGCTTACAATGATTACACTGACTTTGTTGACGAATGGCAAGGTGATTCGGAAGATGTAGCGTTTGATCCGGAACACCCAGAAAATGAGCGGGAGCTGTTTAGACGTCTTGTCGATCGTTTTGGGCGAAGACTGGCTCATTACGTAACCCCCCAGTTCAACCTTAGCGACATCCTTGTTGATGGAGAGGCTGGATTCCTTGGGCAACGGGGGGATTTCCTTCTGTCTTTTCCAAATGGGAAATCCTTGATTCTTGAACCCGGTGACCATGGAGAGGATCAACACATCCGCGATGCACAACGAGACGCGGCATTTCAAGAACAAGGCATCCGGACCCTGCGTCCCCAAAACCAAGAAATATTTAATGACCCGCTCTATGATGAAATTCACCGTGAACTGGACGGCATTGGTGCACTCAATTTTCTTGAAGAAAGGCCGCGTGCGGATCAACTCTTGGCGACAAACTATCTCATCTTATTACCTGCTCTGGTTTCCAAAGTACACTATTTGCTTTTGGACTTTTTTCTCAAGAGGGGTCTGATACACAGAGAGAATTTAACTATTGGGGTTGTCGAGCGTGATTTGGAATGTGCCGAACTTTCAATTACCTCGTTTTATGAACAGCTGATTCGCCTGTCAGAACTTTACGGGGTAGATGCTCACCTGCCGAGAATTAGGCTTTTGGTAAACCGTAACCCAACCTATCGCCTTGGGGATTTAAGTGAGATACAAGAAGGAATTCATATTGAAAATGTCGCTGGATTCGATTCTGAAGGATTGGATGTCCTGCTTGACGTGGGCATCAAGCACAACTTGTTGACTCCGTTAATAGCCGCGAAAAATACTAGATGCTTTGGCTCCATTCGTCGCTGTTTCCCGCACAATGTACCGCAGCGGTTTATGTACGGATCACGTCCCCGGGCAATAAGTGTCACAGAAAATACGGACGAATTACTTGCTTCCTTTGTTCAAGATTTTTTCAGAAAGAAAGAGCTGAGGGATGGACAAGCGCCAATACTGCACAATGTGCTCTCCCAGAAAGCCACAATAGGACTGCTTCCAACCGGAGCTGGTAAGTCGCTCTGCTACCAGCTGGCTGGCCTGCTTACGCCTGGAATGACAATTGTTGTCAGTCCAACCACGGCGTTGATGGACGACCAGGTGCAAAGTTTGAAAAATCAATTTGGAATAGATCGTGTATTGGCTTGGCACTCGGGTGCCAGATTGCTGGATAATCAAGCAGCAGATCATTTGATCTCGAACCTATTCCTCTTTATCTCTCCCGAGCGATTATTACGGCCGCAATTTCGGATAAACATGCAAGGATTCAATGCCGCCGATGTTTTTGTGAATTACGCAGTGATCGACGAGGCTCACTGCGTATCCATGTGGGGCCATGATTTCCGACCGGCCTATTTAACTCTTGAAAAGAACTTTAGAGAATTCTGTACGTTTCAGGGACATTCACCTGTTGTCGTTGCGCTAACCGGAACGGCATCTCAGCTGGTTCTAATCGACTTGAAAAGAGAGCTAAACATCGAAGATCTTGACGCCATTGTTCGCCCCAGTTCTTTTGACCGTCCAGAGCTTCATTTCCGTTTGTATCAATGCCCCAGTAACCAAAAGCAAGATGTACTTCGAAGAATTCTGAATGCACTGCCGGGACGATTAAATATAGACAGCCTAGAACAAGCATGTGGAATTGTATTTGCGTTCACACCGAATGAATGTTGGAATTTGTTGGGGAATGTCGTGGGGAATCAGCTGCAATATGTACAGAACGCTATCCATGACGATCACCATGCCCCCGAATATGGGATGTATTCCGGCAGTGCGCCATACGAAGGACAAAATGACCATCGGCGAACTTTTTTTACGCAAGAAGAGTGGAACCGTTATAAAAACCGGGTTCTTGTAGCATTCAAGCGCGGCAAGATACGGATGTTGTTTGGCAACGCGGCCGTCGGCGTTGGAATCGATAATGAGTTTTTGAATTATGTGGTCAACTACAAGATGCCACAGTCTATGGAAGCCTATTATCAGCAGTGTGGACGAGCGGGACGGAGCCGTCAGCATTCTGAATGTGTTCTGCTTTTTTCCGATGATAACCCAGGAATGACCCAGGAATGGCTAAATCGAAACATAAGAAACATGGGAGAGCGTAGGGACGACATTGGTACTGTTGCCTATTTTCACAACGCAAATTTTCCGGGACGCGATGACGAAATAAGAGATGCCTACCGAGTATTTACCTACATTTTCAGGGAAGTTGCAAACGCGCAGAATGGGATGGTGAGGATTCCGGCTCGTCTACGACAAAACATGAATCGCCATGAATGTGAGAGAACCGAAAAATATTTGTCTTATTGGCTCATGTTAGGGGTTGTCGAAGACTACACCGTTGAGGGCATGGGATTGAATACGGAGTTTGTAATCTCGCTTCACCGGGATATTCAAGATTATTTGGAGAACCGAGATGAACAGAGATTGGAACAACACTTTGTCTCTCAATTGACGCAATACATGTCGCGGTACAGGCCAACAACCAGGACGCGTGTCGAGCAAGGATTGGAACAACAAAATGCAGAGCACCTCAGCCAGAGATGTATCTCATTTTTGGTCGATTTTATTTATAATGAAATTGTGTACCAGAGGCGGGAGTCTATTCGCACAATGGTGGACTTCTGCAACGAAGAAGACAGGGCGGCCGAACGCTTGCGGGCGCGAATTAACGCATATTTCGATTCCTCGGAGTTCTCAGGTGCTTTGCTTCAAATGGCTGAAAATGAACCTAATATCCAAAGAGTTCTTCCTCTATTTCAAAACGTTGAAGGCTTTGATGATGCGGAACACCTATACTGGGAAACAAGGCGTCTTTTGGACGAACGTTTTCGAGTAGACTGGGCGGCCGTTAATCTATATGCCATCTGCTACCGTGAACGGCTCCAGGAGACAGAGCGCTTTTTGCAGGCATTAAAGACCATGGTGGAGGGATTGAGGGCAGAGTTCTTCAGCAACGGTGATCAATGCTCTTTCCTGAGGGGCATTATTGAAAGCATCGCCAGTTTAAGAAGAAACTTTGGCTCTGATTCCGCATTGGGCTTGATAGCTAAAATCTTTGATGAGCTTTGGGAGTTGTATCGCCTTGATTACACTTCGATAATCGATAATGCTCAGATGCCGCAGGAATACAGTGATTACATCCATGCTAAATTGCTAAATCAACAACTGAGGGAGATGGAAGATGCCGGAGGATATTCACGAAGTATTGGATGATGCAAAGGAAAGGTGTGATACTCTTGCAAAAGAAATCGAAGCCTATAAAAGCGCGAGGGAACTGGAAACAAGAGCGACTGAAACACTTGAGAGCATGGTGAAAACCATAGGAGAACTGTCTGACAAAATCGCCCCGTTCACTACCCTGGAATTCAGAAAGCTAAAGAGATACCTGTTGATATCAAACACAGTAAATGTGCTTTTGCTTCTTGCAGTACTGGTGTTATTGGTTTTGAATTCTGAGTGGTGATTATCATCCAAAAAGGGGGCATCGCCTAAAAAAGTTCAGCCGCTCTCCACCTCCCTCACCTATTCATCTCTGATCTTGTTCACAAACGCCGCCGGTACAGCCTGATTATGCCGGGTCAGGTTCTCCAGTTTGCAGGAGAATATTTCATGCAGTGTTGAGCCGCCCCAGTAAAACTGACTGGGCACCGGGCTGCCAGTTGCGGATACGTTCAGGGAATGCAGCACGGAGCGGCCAGGCGGCGGGTGCTGCAGGAAGACATCACCAGGCAGGATGTGAGGCAGCAGCGTTTCAACAGGTATACGGGGCTTCATAATTCGACTTTTCGTGACTCTCCATCCAGCAGCGGAATTCCCTCATCGACGATAGTGCTAATCAATGAATAGTCCGGGCGTCGGAGGAGTGCAAATAACCGAGCTGAAGGCGAATTGATTAGCTGAAGAGAGAATACTGGGTTAACCCAAAATAACCCACGGAGGGGGTGCCGGCATCGGACAAACTACTTCCCCATGTAAAACCCAATAACCCACGGATACCCTATATATTCCTATATATTCTTGGGTTTTTGGGTTTGTAGATTTTTGGGTTGGGGGATAACGGTGGGTTATTGGGTTTTCTATAGGCACTTTTGTTTTTGGATGAAATTCCTTCTCGTGGGTTTCCGTGGGTTAACCCAGGCGCTGCACACCCAGCCCTGGATGCACTCTGTCCTTCACGCTGTTACCGGTGAATTTTCGCATGGTATAGGATTGTCTGGCAGAGCGCATGACAGAGAGACAGAGTGGACAGTGTTGACACTGAATTGAACAGGCAGGCACGTGGTCTGGACCTGTTTTTATCATTACATGGATGGCTCAACCCAAGCTTGCAAACCCTTCCCGTCCGGTTAAAGTTTACTGTTCCGTCATAATTTACTGAACAACGTCAGGGAAGAGGAAAGATGAAGCGGGCATTATCCACGGGGCAATTCGCCAAGTATTGCGGAGTCGGGCATCGGACGGTGCTGCGATGGATTAAGGTTGGTTTTATTGACGCCTTTCAGATTCCGGGCCGGGGGGACAATCGGATACCGCTTGAAGAAGCACTGCGGTTCCTGGAGGAGCATGAACAAGAACAACTCAGGGAATCGTGTCACGCTACGCTACACTAAGGTTCGGCTTTACTGGTCCTTGACATAGTGTCCACTACCCTTTTTCACAAGGTCCGGCTTGCAAGGCCTTGCTCACCACCTTAAGGTAACAGCGCAAGCCGAGAACGAGTTGGTGTCGTTGATCCTTTGGATATATTTCCTTTACACCATAGCCAGTGCAGGCTGGGCATTCCCCCGCCATCCTTATTCCTGCTCGTCCAGCCTGTACTGTCTTCCTTAGGCGCGTCCACCACCTTTTTTTTGCTGTGCAACGCCGGTTTAACACACTTGCAAGCACGAAACAGGGGTGTAACGTACAAATGACCTCGGGAATGGAGGTTTCGCTGTCAATGTGATCGGTCCGACATTTCCGAATAGCGTCGGAAATTCTTGCCGGGGGGTGTGATCATTCGCGGTATCATTTCAGTGTATCTTCCCGGTGAGTACTTTATCTTGATTGGAATGGACAAGACGTGTTTGGGATACCGGACAGCAATTGTCTTACGATAAGCAGCCCTGACAAAGAGTATGACCTGTACTCGATTGGAGAAGACGGCATCGCGGATGACGTCACGAACAGGTGAAGCGGCAAGGACATTACGGAGATTTATCGTCTGCGTGTTTCGAGTTGCGGGCGGAGACAACCGGGAAGAACGCAAAAATGAAAACATCGGTTGCACGAAGTTGTATAGCACTGGTCATCAGCCTGGGGGTTGCCTGTCTGCAGGGTTGCACAAACAGAACGGGACAAGACAAACATCACGCATCTGAGGCCCTGTCGCACCGCTATCCAGTGGAATTCGTCTTTGATTTCCCGGACAGCTGCCCACAGCAGTCCCTGGGGATGGTTGTGATTTCCAATCTGACGGCATTCGATGCCGGCGGCAAGCCCGCCGCGCAGTCACGAGAAGGGTCGTGTTCCACCAATGTACTTGTCCGGCATGGCGATTTGCTCACTGTTCATTTCGCGATGGTATGTGAGGCTGAGGAAGAAGGAAATGAGAAGGATATGGAGGCTGCCTTCGCGTTCCAGTATTTTCGCACCGACGGGGACCCGGTGCGCGTGCAGATCGATAAGGCGGGAAGATCGACGGTGTCGGGCAAGTCCTGGGTGATGTGCAACCCGGACCATTTTGCCCGGGATATCGAGGCGTTGCCGTCGAAGGATGCCAAATCCCTTCGCACGCTGCTCTTCTTGTCGGATGAAATGGAAAACTGGCGGCGGACCGCGGCGAAGCTCTCGGACTGCAGCCCGGATGCCTTTCTGATAACCGACGTCACGGGCGATGAACTGAAGGAGTTGCTGGGCACTGTAAAATGCAGGAAGCTATATGTCCCCGAAATCACTTCAGAGACACTGCGGATACTGACGGGAAGCGATACCGAAGTGCTGGTTTGCAATGAACTGTCAACGTCGGACCTTACGGCGCTTGGACAGTTGCCGCGTCTTCGTGAATTCTTGGTCGGAGAAGTGACAATAGAAAGTGACGGCCCCCCAACCATCCGGTTGCCTGAAAACAACCTTCCTTTGACCGGACTCGCTTTGGGGCAGACCGCTGAACACAAATCGTTTGCAGTTGAAAACCTGTGTTCCATCAGACAACTCAGGGAACTCATTATCCCCGGGGACGTGCTGCCGGACGTAGATGTTAACAAAGCGTTCCCGGAACTGCAGTCGCTGTACACTCAGGTGTCGTCGCTCAAGGTGCTTCCGAGTAATCTGCGGACGTTGGGATTTGCCAATGACGAAGGCATCACTCCGGACCTGCTGGCCAGCGTCGTATCCAGGAATCCCGACCTGGTTCATATTGAATTAATTGCATCGACAGAACTGGGTGACCTGAATGCCCTCAAACGGCTTCCGCGACTGCGACACGTAATCTGCGATGCGGACAGCGATGCGGAAGCGGCCGTGAAGACGCTGACAACGCTTGACCAACTGACCTACCTGGGGCTGCAGGCCGACGTGCTGGAGAAAGAGGAGGTCGCCGCGGCACTGCGAGAGAACCTTCCGAATTGCCGGATCGCCGCCTATGACGGCTTCTGTATGGGCTCCGGACGGATACTGCTGCTGTTCCCTTTCGTCATCTTCGCCGGTATCCTGTTCCGTGCCTTCCGCTGTTACACGGGCACGGCTGTTAACGCATGAGCTTACCAGCCGGCACACTCGCGGGAGATCTCATACGCGACCGCCTGAAAGTTATGGCAGTCGTGGCGGGGATGGTGCTGTTTGCCCTCCTTTGCCACGAGAAAAGGTGGCCGCAATCGCTATCCTTGATGTCGCTTGCGGCCGTTGCGGCGGTGTTGGGGAGCGACCTGAAGGGAGGCGCGGAGACAATCCGCGCATTGGGACTCTCTCTGACCCGCCGGCGAGCGTACTGGCTGGCCGTCGGATGCATAGGCGGGGTGGGCTTCGCGGTAGTATGCCGAACAGCATACCACACCGCGCCTTTACCTGACAGAATTACCGCGTTTGCTCTCGTCGCCGCAACCATCGGCAGCACGGAAGAGTTGCTCTTTCGCGGGTGGCTGCAGGGGCGTTTGCTTCGTTGGCGGAGGCCGCTGACAGCCGCCATTCTTGCGGCGGCGGCACATGCCGCCTACAAGTGTGCCCTGTTTATCCGGCCCGCTCCCGCGACAAGCACGACATTCCTGGTGCTTGCAAGTGGGACATTGATTGTCGGAACCGGTATCGGGCTCATGCGCAATGCCAGCCGTTCCGTGTGGCCCTGTATCCTCGGACATGCAGTGTTCGATGTGCTGGTCTACGGAGCATTCACACGTGCTCCCTGGTGGGTCTGGAACTGAACTGGTACAACGAAGAAACCAACTTGGGGAACATCGGTCAGTAATGGCGGTTCCCTACTGATATGGTAGATACATGCCAGAAAGACACATAGACTTAGACACTGACCGAAAGCGAACCGCTAATCCTCATTGTTCTTTGACTGTTTCTCCCGAAGCTCACGGGCCTTAGCGCGTAATTGTTCGGCTTCTTCTTCGGTGACTTTTAAGTAGAGCATGGAATGCTTTGCGTCGTATTTATAATTTCGTTGCGGCGAAATTCCAAAGATCAACTGGAGTGCTGCCGTGATCGTCTCGTGCTGTCGCTTTAGAGCCTCTCTCTTTTGCCCCGTATTGGACTCAGCGCCATCATCTTTATCGGCCGCTTTCTCTTCCTGCTTGTCAATCTGCTGCTGAAGCGACTCCTGGGTCTTGACAGCACGAAAAAATATTCCCTCCAAGTTACCGACTTTGGCATAAACAGTGGCTTTTACCGGATTGTACTCGAGTTCGTAAGGACGCCCCGGGCTGAAGAGAATATCAAAAGCAATGTTCAAAATTCGGAGATCCTTCTGCGTCTCCTTGAGCTGTTCCAATAATTTCTGCTTCCGCTTTTCACCTTCCTCTTGCCTTAACTGCTGTTGCAGTTGGCCGCTTTTCAACGCCAACAGCTTACGCCTCGTGGAGGCTCGCTTGAAAGACTGCTCAAGTGTGCTGAGGCGCAACAGCATTTTTTCTTCTGATTGATCGCCTGCAATTCCCTCATCTGCTTGCACTTTCTCGTCCGTAGCGGCAAACAAAACCGCATTAAGAAGACAGGCAACGGCAACAAACACCAAATATCGAGCAATTACATCCATACCACGGTGACTCATACACACCTCCCTCAAAAAAGTTATAGCTACGCTCTCTCTGCAACCACTTTCGGTAACCAATACGATAAACGGTCATCCCGAAACTATATTGTAACAAAATGGGCGGAGATTGCAACTCCACACTACGATGTTCAACAGGCATAGCATCAAACACGCCATTTATTCGCGCATCAGGTCCCAAGCCTTTCAACACATCGACTACATGGACGTCAGCCGGTGCGTCATTGTGCTGGTCACCTGCGACCGCGATCGTCGTGCGAACGGGTGGGTTCGCAGGATGCTTACGCGCAGCTGGCGGGGATGGCGGGTAAAAGCCCGAACTCGGCTCTACGTCCGTTTGCTCCTCGGCTTTGTGCCTTATGCCGGCAGATATGTAGCCAGCAGCGATGCCGCCAATTAAGGCGACGAGGAGAATAACTCCCAAGGCAACCATCCCATTTCTTTGCAGGTACCCTGTGTTACCTTCAGCTTGAATCAGGAAAGAGGGCTTGACAGGCGCTGGTTCATGGCAATGACCCCGAGATTCCAGCATTCTACGAGCCGCTTCAACTCCCTCAGCCGAATGTGTGTTTTTCTTCCGCTCTTTCCATATATTTTCAAGTTCGGCGGTATCCTTCTGTTCCAAGTTTTCCATGATCTTAGCAATTAGCTTTTCGTCTCTGGGGTCTCGGACATTTCTTGCACCACCAGTCTTACGCTTCATTTTACGAATCAGATAGAAAAAGCCAAGCAAGCTCATCGTAATCCAAAACAATCCGTCTAAAAACTCATTTTGCAACATTTGTTCGTTTCCTTCCATTCTTCCCGCACCTTGTCTGCTAACCAAAACAGACCACGGAACAGAAGAAACACCAGGTCAGCAGTGCCAACAAAAGCGGCCTACTCGAAGCCGGTCGAGGCAATGCATTCCCACTGAGACGCAAACTCCCGTGAAGCATGCGGGTAGACTAACAATCGAAAGTATCGATCCGTCGCAGGTTCCCAGGTTACAGCAACGACCAGTGCGCCCACCAGAAGAAGCAAAGACCCAATTTTAACTGTTCGGCTCACTTCTCTGCAAGCTCATCCTGCGCCCAATTATAGAAGCGCGAGTCGGTCATCGCAGTATCTCTGATCTGCACGAGCAAGTCATGCATAGTATCAAAGTCTTCCCTGTCCTCTGCCCGACGGTATTCGCCGTACAGCCGATCACACTGCTCGCGAAGAATTCGTAAGATCTCATCCTGTTTACTTTCCAGCTGTTTAAGTGCAGGACGGATATTTGTCACAGGGGCTACCGCACGACCATACTTAAGCAAATCTTCCAACTGCGCTACGCCTGTTCGATTCTCCGGTATCTGTGAATTTTCCACCACTACGCGAAAATGTTCATCCAGTTCTTTGCTGTAATCCTTAATAATTCTTTGTAAAAACGCGTGGTTCCCATCACTTGTCAGGTCCCTAAGCCCATCAACCAATTTCTCCGTCCTTGCTATGTCAGATTTCTTCGAGCCCCAATGTGCATGAAGGTCTTTCAGCTCAATATAAAACTGGAGCTGCCGAGCTAAAGGTTTCAGGTCGGGAACCGGGGGAGCATCCTCCATTTTCGGGAATAGACCACGTACACCCGCGAACAATTTGTCCAGCGTCTCGCGTTCAGCTCTAGCCTTCTCCAGTTTCTTTTCAGCGTCATCCAGCACTGGCCTGTTCCTAACATCATCGACAAACGTCTGTGCGAAAACTATTCGTATGACGAAATCTTCCAACCCGCGTATCGGTTCAAAATACTGTCCGTCCTTCCTCTTTAATCCGTCAAGTGACGGTGCATCACTTTCCAAAAACTCCCTCACTTTCTGCCACTCATGAGCTAAAGTCAGCGCCCCAAGCCTGCGTAAAGTCTCTAACGATTCGACACGTTCTCTGAGTTCTGCTACCCGCGCCATGTAACGCTTCAAATAGTGACGCTCCCGCGGGATAGACAGTTCGTAAGCGTACGGATTTTCCGTAAGAGCAGTCTTAAAATCTATCCACAGACTGTCGACCTCTTTTTTCGAGGTCTTGAGTGCTTGTTGCGCGTCACCCCAATACTTGTGCCGTCGCTGGAGCAACTCAACGGTTAGTCCACTATCTTTAGGGAGAAACCTACGAATAGGATTCCCCGTCAACTTCGCGCCAATATCCCGCAAAGAATCGATGGCTCCCTGTTCAGCTTCAAGAAGTTCGTGCGCACTTTCGGGCCATTTGGACCGCGACAGAATACGTTGTGCTTTCCCGTAATTTCCACTTTTCATGAATGCCACGAAGGAATCAATACTTTTGGCAGGAGCTGCAACCGACATGGAGCCCGGGGGTTCTTCTGCTTCACGTTTTTCTGCACTTCCAGGCCCCAACAATGCAAAAGAGAATCCGCCCAGTAGGGCCAGGGCCAGAAGAATAATAACGGGAGTTCTTCGCCGTTTAGGTCGGAAGGGGTTTGATTGACGTTCGTAACGTTTCAGATGAGATTCACTGACAATACGAGCGGGCGTATATCCAAGGGAGAACAGGCCCTCGACTGGAAGGTGCGCCTCAGCTTCAATTTTCTTTCCGTTAACGTACGTACCGTTCGAACTACCGATATCCTGGATGTGGCATTTGCCATTATTTAAGCGGATCAAAGCATGACGGGCGGAGCAAGTGCGAGAGGAAAGGCAGATTTCATTGTCTGGTGCTGTACCTACCGTATTCGTACCCTCAAAAAGTTCCGCCTTTTCGAGTTTTCCGTTTGGATTTTCCCACACCAACCAATAACCGGTACTTCCACTGTGTTCTCCAAAAACCAGGATACAGTTGCCAAAATTTAGTCTGTCGCCCTCGCCCAAGGCAACTTTTGTCTGACGCTGACCGTCCTTGGAAATACCGCTACTGCCGGCATCCACAGCATACCACGTACCGCTTTCCTGCACGAGGGAAAAATGAATGCGGCCAACGGTCCGATCGGCCCCGTCGCTGTTTTTCAAAGAGATAACAGCCGCTGAGGAACGGCCCACGGATATTGGGCCGTGGGCCTGCAACTCCGCTAGGTCTCCACAAAATATCTCACGCCTGTCAGCATCCAATATCCTGATCTTGCCGTCAGACATTGCCGACTCCCAATAACGTTATACCGATGGGACGCATATTATCGTTCTTCTCCTTTTTGGGAAAGCTCAAAATATTTATTGCGTGCCCATTCTTTCATGGTCGCCTCTCCGAATTCAGAGGAGGCTACGGCCCCAAGTTGACGTGCGTACTGAATCGCTTTGTCATATTCGCCGAGTTGTTCGTATTGCAGCACAAGTCCCTGCAGATGATTGAGCTCTTCCTGACGTTGGTCGAGACACTTTCTGTAAGTTTGTATAAGGCGGTCAATCCAAAAGGGACTTTCACCGGAGAGAGCCACGTGACGCAGACTTTGCCGAAAGCGCTTTACTGCCGATATTACGTTATTGGTATTCTGGCGTCGCCTTTCCCACAGAGACATCCCGATATCCATGTTGTTTTTCGCAGCTTCAATATGCTTATCCGCCTCCTCCAAAGTAGGGTTCTCTGCCATGACGGGACGTTCAAACAGAGAGTCATCATAAGGGGGATTGAACTTAATCCATTTCAATGTTTTTCTCGCGGTACCAAGGTATTGTCCCTTCTTGTCGGCCGCGATATAACAGAACTGTAAGTCATTTGTGTAAAAGAAGGTGCCGAAACCTTCGTATTGTTCCCCAAGCCTAATGTTGAATGTTAAGCCTGAATGAGCACCTACATTTTTATCTGCTTTTATGGCTGTAATCTTGACCTTGCCTGTTAAGGGTAATCCCGACCGGCTCAATACCGATTGCACCTCAGATTTTACTTTCTTTTCAGTTGCCAAAAGTGCGCAGTAACGAAATTTCTTCGACGTAAGGCCTTCAGCAATAATGAAAGCGGTGTCATCCTGGTGCTCAAAGAGGAAACCAGCTTGAGAGAATTTAGTGTCACCCCAGAATGGCGGCCTGTAAATTGTGAAATACGGGCTCTTAAATTTCAACGGGATTTTAGCCGGATCATCCCCCTTCTTCTCAGTGCCGGTGAACAAGTAGATTACCAACAAAGCAACAATTGAAATAACTGTGGTAGCCAGATAGACTTTCGCTCCCCCTGCTGACTCACTAAGGGGGGTATCCTCGGTCTCTGGCGGTACAACAGTGGGGTGTTCAGGTATAGCGCTATCCGTTTCCGCCGCAAAATCAAAGGTCGGATTTGTAGGTGGGCTTATGTCCACCTCCCCCGCATCCGCCTCGCCTATCTGCCCCCCCCCGGGCAGAATGGTGGGGTCAACGTCCTCTTTCTGTCCAGACGTCGTGTCATCCGTGGCGGCAGCGGTAAGGCTTGTGAGACTCTGCGTGCCAGAAAGATCAGGCGGTTGCGACGTTGATCTTTCGGAGGGTGAAGCTTCGGCACTTTCCTGTTTTCCCATGCCGGGGAGAGGCGTGTCGGGCAGAGACGTTCTCGCCGTCTGCACATCCCCGTGTTCCTCATATTCGATTATAATAGTGGAATTCCCAACGATAATCTCATCTTTGTGGGAAAGAAACACTCGGTCAGTGATCTTTTCCCCGTTCACCAAAGTTCCGTTCTTGCTACCGCAGTCTTGGATGAAAATATTGCCTTCGCTACCGGTTTGCAGTAAGCAATGTTGACGCGAGGCCTTTCTGTCTTGGAGTGTGATGCTGCATTCCTCATCTCGACCAATAACAATCTCCGGTTCTGTTATCGGTACACTCTCACCTTTGTGCTTGCCCTCAGTAAACCTCAACGTGATCATAAAGAAGCGTGCCTCGTTACAGGAAAAAGTAGTCCCATATCATTTAAAAAGTGCTAACTAAATCCATTATCACAGGCCCCAGCAGTACTATAAATACGCATGGGAGTATCAACACAACCATTGGGAACGTCATTTTTACAACAGCCTTTTTTGCCTGTTCTTCAGCCGCCAACGCACGTTTCTTCCGCATTTCTGCGGCACTCTCGCGCAGTATCCTTCCCATACTACTGCCCATTTCAATACTTTGCACCATGTTCGACAAAACCCCCGAGACCTCCGGAATCTGTATCCTACTCGCCATTTCGGTCAGCCCGGATGCAGCATGCTTCCCAAGCCTCAGATGTCGCTGAAACAATTTCATCTCTTCCGAGACTGGGCCGGGGACAAAAACACGTGTCAAGTAACTAATCGCAGAACGGAAATCAAGCCCTGCTTCTACACAGATAGTCAGGACATCAAGCGCGTTCGGAAACTGCCTAAAAAATAACGCTTGACGGTCTCTGGCTTTCCCTTTCAGCTTTGCCCCCGGATAAAGATACCCAAGCACTGCGAGAAGGAGGAGACAAAGCATGCCCAACCCGCCTAACAGCCGTATTCCTCCAAGTAACCCGAACAGCGCTGGCAACGTCACGGCGAAGAAGATCTGCGCCGCCAGCACATCATAGCCGTCGGAATCTCCCCACATCCCACCGGCCTGGAGCAACTTGGCATTATATTCCTGAGCCTTTTCTTTGAGAAAGGCAAGATCGCTTGCCCGCAGCACACGTGTAACAGGGCTCACCATGGACTTAACCACAGAACCTCGTTCTGACAATTCCTCCTCCGACACAGCCTGCGCGCGCCGCAAGACCGCATACCCCAGGACACACCGATAAACAACGTAAGCGACAGCTCCTCCGATTATGATAGAGCAGAGCAAAATTACAGTATTCATACGCTTAGTACTCGATTGTTATGATTTTCTTTATCCAGAAATAGGCAAGAGTAGTTAATACAACGACCGTTCCAATCAAAACTTTTCCCATACCGGATTTCAGGAACGGCATCATGGTATCAGGGTTCACCAGGCTGAGTAGCAGAAGCAGTACGAACGGGATGAGGGCCATGACGATGGCTTGCATGCGCCCCTCGGAAGTCATTGCCTTCAACTCCCGGCGAAACATATATCGGTCGCGGATTAGACGCCCGAGGATTTCGTATGTTTCGGCTAAATTACCACCCAGACGCAGAGCAATATCCGATGCAATAACGACAAGTTTTACATCCAAAACATCGACTCGATCTGACCAGTGCCGTAGCGCATCCCTAAGACTCGTCCCAAGCCGCAATTCCTGACATACCACCCCAAACTCTTGCCCCAGCGGCGGATTGGTTCGACTTGCATTTCTCTCAATAGCCTGAGAGAGAGTCAGCCCTGCACGCAGGGACCCCCCAAGCATATCAAGCGCATCCGGAAGTTGTTCATTTATTTTTTCCAGGCGCCGCTTCGCAATGATATAGAGGGCAATTCTCGGGGTGACAAATCCAATTGCAGCAAGAGCTACCCCGTAGAAGACCCCGCGGACAATATTCCCTGCTCCAAATGCGAACCCCACAATGAACGCCAGTACGGTTATCAACTGGGTTATCTTTAGAAACTTCTCCGGATCGACAAATATGTATATCTGGTGTAATTTCTCATGGAAAGCCTCAATGGACCGCTGCTCGTATGTTGAGTAAGACCGACCGAAAGTGTCAGCGACCAGGTAACCTAACACGCCGAGACAAATTGAAGCAGCCAATGGTCCCGCCACAAACACAAATATATCAGTAAGCATGCTCCAATTCTCCATCTTGGAACCAGCTCATATCCAGCGGAAGGCCGCGCGCTTTCAGTTCTTCAACAAAAGATGGCACACCTGTAGGAATGTGGCACCCCAAAACTCTGTTGCCCTTCGCATGGTCAATCCCAGTCTGTCTGAAAGTGAAAAGTTCCTGCATCAACGGCTTGTCGGACTCGAGCCCTGTCATTTCCGTGATGCTGATGACCTTTCTGCTTCCGTCCGCCAGGCGACCTGTCTGAACAATAATGTCAACCGCCGATACGATTTGGTTGCGGATTGCACTTAGCGGTAAGTCCATGCCAGCCATTAAAACCAGTGTTTCCAAACGAGAAACGGCATCGCGCGGCGAGTTTGCATGAACCGTTGTCAACGAACCATCATGACCCGTATTCATTGCCTGCAACATGTCGAGAGCTTCCCCTCCCCGACATTCGCCAACCACAATGCGGTCCGGACGCATCCGGAGCGAGTTGATAACCAACCGCCGAATCGTAATTTCTCCTTTGCCCTCGGCATTGGGAGGCCGAGCCTCCATACGCACAACGTGATCTTGCTGTAATTTAAGCTCCAGTGAATCTTCTATTGTCACAATACGTTCATCGTGACCGATAAACAGTGAAAGGGCATTAAGCAGACTGGTTTTCCCGCTCCCAGTACCCCCGCTGACGATAATGTTCTTGCGGGCTTTTACGCACAAGTCCAGAAACTTCGCCATTTCGGGTGTTAAACTTCCGAAGCTGACCAGTTTGTCAGTATCAAAAACCGTCTTCCCGAACTTGCGTATCGTCAGGCAACTCCCGTCCGGCGCAATAGGAGAGATGACAGCATTGACTCGCGAACCGTCGGGCAAACGTGCATCCACCAGTGGCGACGACTCATCTATTCTGCGTCCCAGTGGCGCCACAATCCTTTCAATCACGGTCAAAAGGTGGCGTCCGTCCCGAAAGCGTCTATCGGAGAGCTGCAACTTGCCCTCTTTTTCAAGATAAATTCTGTCAAAACCGACCGCCATAATTTCGGTGATGTCGTCATCTTCCAGAAGAGGCTCCAAGGGCCCCAGCCCTAAAAGGTTTTGAACAATCTCGTCTTCAAGTTCATCCTCTTGCCCCTCAACCTGATCCAGAAGGTCTTCATGTTTCCCTTCAATGCGTTGCAACAAGGCTCGAACACGTTGTTCCAACTCTTCATCAGAAAGGGTTTCCTCCTGTAATTTCCGTAGGTCAAGGCGGCGCACCAGTTCCTCGTAAAAGAACTCCTTAATCTTGTCGTAACTGCTCTGACTCGACGCTGAGTCATGACTGTCGGCCTTGTTATCAATATTAATACGACACTCAGCTTTCCCAAAGAAAACCGTTGTACCGTCCAGAAGCAATTCCCGCATTATACGCCGACCATTTACGAACGTTCCCGCCGTACTGGTTGCGTCTGTTACCCACCAGTGCCCATTCTCCCAAATGAGGGTAGCGTGCATTTGTGATACTGTCGGTTCCTTGAGGCGTACCTCGCACTGTGCGCCACGCCCTACAGAAAAAGAGGTCTGACCGTCCGGAACGAGCTCGGTAGTAACATCATTTGTTGGGTCAGTAATTTTGAGTTTTGTTTCAAACATCTCCTGCAAAGCTCACTTATTCTGTCTATTCACTGGTCTTCGCTGACTATTTACCCAGAGGGTACCTTTCCTGCAGACCTTACGGAGGGCAATACGGTTAGTTGGCGGCTGCCGAAATAAACAGTGACAGAGCGACGTTTTTGTGAAAGCAACTCTGTCACTGTTTGCTATATGATGTTGCCAAACGGTCACGGAAGCTCGGGGGTGACATCCTCTTCTTTCATGGCTGAGAAAGCGTCTTGCGCTCCAGTTTCTCTCTTTCGCTCATTCACAGTGACCACCACCAGAGCTTCCGTAGAACGCACGTCCTCGGCCTTGTTACCAAAAACTGTACCGAGCAACGGGATACGACTCAACAGCGGCACTCCGGATTTGGTGGTATTGGCGATGGCCTGAGACAACCCGCTTAGCACAATACTGTCCCCGGGAGCAAGCGTATAGTTTGAATTCGTGGAATACTTACTCAGGTTCAGATCTTGATCGCCCTCTGCGCCTGCCACGGGCACGCTCACCTCGACACGTACCTCCGTGTCTATTGTCTGTTTATCAACCATTTTTGGTGTCGTAGCTACAATGAAGCCAAAATCTATTGCTTCTGTACCAACACTATTGTCCGTAGCAACTTCCTTGTAGATTGTACCGCCCTGCTGGAATTCTGCTTCCTGACCACTCTTTGCAGCCAAATCAGTTTCATAGACCACCTTCCCCGCGCCATTCTGCTTAAGGGTATTGATGGTTGCCTGTACGCCACCAGTCACTTGGCCAGACCAAGCCCAGTTGCTACTCTCGGCGTAATCACCGGTCAAGTCCGCAGCCATTTTTATGTCACCCATCTTCAATCCAAGGTCACGAGCCTTGCTGCGGTCAATCTGCACAAACTGTACCTTCACCACAAGATTTGCTTCATGAAACATCAGGCCATCGGGCTGCACCTTACACCCGTACGGTTCGATGTACGAATTCACTATTTTAACAGCCTGCTCTTTTTTCTTCTCGTCGTACATCTTCCCGGCGAGATAGACAGTTTGACCAAAAATGCGCACATCAATGCCTTTGAGATCATTCTGCTTCAGTACATCATATATCTTGGGCGCCAGGCCTTCAAGCAC
>JAIPIM010000034.1 GCA_021734725.1 Minisyncoccota bacterium
GTAGAAACCCACAGTGAGCATCTGTTGAACCGGTTGCGCCTCAATTCAGCGAAAGACATTTCAGGAGCATTGCGGGAGCAGATTCAAATTTTGTTTGTAGAGCAACGGGGGAACGACTGGCGTGCAACAGTCCGGGCTTTACAACTTGATGAGTATGGTGGTATAGCCGATTGGCCGGATGGCTTCTTTGACTCAACTCAAGAAGAACTTCAGGCACTAGCCAATATTTCGATAGCAAAAATGCGCAATGAATTTGAAGACCCAAAAACATGATTTACGTACTATTTTCCCCAGACATATTTTTATGGGAAGGAGAGAATGCCCCGCGTGAACGGCAATTTCTGACCGCTTGGCGAATGTCAAGCATAAGTTCACATATTGCACTTCTCGGTAAATTATCTCATTCAGCGATCCTTAGTGGCCATCGAATACAGTTTATCTGTAGTAAGCGGCAGATGGACTTACTGTGGTCACGGGTGTCAACTCTCAATAGCTTTAAGAAAACTTTGGCACGCGAAGCGGCGACTCGTTTACTGAGAGTTCTAACCGGGGCTTCTGTTGGACGTCTTAGGAAGAATTCGCTGATGTTGGACCATAGGCAGTTTGAGAAGGCTGAAAACGTGGATGTGGCACTTCCACGACGATGCTGGGCAAGAAATGAAGACTTTGAGTTCGAATTGACTTGTCTTTGCGAGGCCCTACTGCAATGTAGCAGTCCTCACGCATCCGCCAAATGCGTGCTGATAATATCTGAAGTACAAGGCCGTCAAAAACTATCGGTTCCTCTCCACAATGGTGAAACGTTTTCGTTGACATGCGCACCTCATTTAGGGTGGATCGGTGAGCCTATCAATTATCACGGGAACACACGTTTGTGCATTCCTACGGAAGACTGGGAAAAATGGCCACGGGAACGCATTACTGTTGATTTTAAGCAGGCAAAATCAAGCATTCAGGATCTTGTTCAGAAAGGATTCGCCGAAGAAAAGCAATCTGGTAGCCAGGGAGATCACCAGCAATGGACCGTAACTGTGGAAGATTACTTACCTTGGCGTAGGCCGCTGTGCAATACTGATGAAAAAGTACGGGACCACTGCAATCGGTGTGATGAACATTGTCGTTACTTAAAGGATTTAAATGTCCAAAATGTTGCAGAGTTTTCAGTCCCTTTTGTGCTGGACGCTGGACGCAATCATTTTCCGTACGATTTTGCAAAAGAAAAAGGCAAGGAGGCCGGTTTATCAAAAGCTAGGGCATGGTGGCTTTTCTACGGAGGCCACAAAGAAGAGAATCCGAAAAGGCTGGCAGACGTTTTGGGTGAAGTTCGACAGATAAAATTCTCGAAAAGTGGCTGAGTTGCGAAGGCTGAAGTGAGTGGCATGCGTGCCGGCTGTCGAAACCTTTTCCCACTTCAGGAATTTTTTCCGGTGAGAGTAGTCATCTTGCCCATCAGTCCCGTAAGTGCGTATCTGTGCTATACGCTTCAGAAACTCGTTTGCGAAGGCCGTGCCGAATCCGTGGCTCCCATTGACATCGAGCAACCAGCTGAGCATGTCGCTGAACCACGTTTCATTGAGCCCACGTCGCAAAAGGATACGCGGCACTTGTGCTTGTTCGCCCACCTCGCGTAAGAATGACAAAACGTCACGAACGGCAGCTTGGTGATCAGTTTCAGTTGCTTTGGTCATGACAAGTGTCCTCCTCTGCAAGCTGTATGTCATCAGGAAGGTCCAGCACATGTGGCACTTTCCATGAGGCCATCGCTACGTAATAGTGGCTTTTGACACAGTTGTCAAGCAGTTGCTATGATACTGTGCATTCTTCCGTACTGCCCATCATCAACGCATCGCCGACGATCATGCGCTGGCCGCCGAAACCGTATGCGTAGAGAGTTGCGATGGGGTTGCGTTGCTTGTGCCGGTCGACGCCGAACTGGTCAACAAACATGACGCGGTCGTCTACGGTTTCCACCTGCTCAAGGATCTCAGCGTCCAGGAGATTGCAGATTTCGGCGAACGTCCAGTGGTCGCCGATGGGAATGACTTCCTCCGGCTCGATTCCATCCACCGTGCAGAGATGAGCTGTCATTTTGTATGCCCTCTATTGTCGGTCTTATCGTTGGTGCCGGGGTTCCGTGACTGGCTGCTTCCTTTTTCACCGTCACTTTCTTTCCGGCGCTCTCGTTCCTCGACGTGCTTTCCACCGTCCAGTGGGCCGGATACACCGGCAACTGCACCGCGCATCAGCATGCGGGCGCGGTTGCGGATTTCCGGCGGTGCCTTTGAAATGTGTTTCTGGCGATGGATGAAGGTCTCACTCCACCAGGCGCCTAACGTGTCCTTCAATGTTTCCTTGAGGCTCATTTGTGCGTCTCCTTTTGTTGATTTCTGCCTTTTGCGACACTCTTATTATCGAGCGACTCTTGGCTCAATCTAATGAGTGGCATGAAACCGGTCATTTTTCTCCAATCTTAGATTCCGCGTTTCCTCGTTCGATTTATATAGCAGGTCGCACATAATCAGAAACAGGAACGAAGGAGCACTGACAATGCAGCCGATCGAAAAGGAAACTGCGAAGGAATATTTGAAGAACGCCAAAAAACTTGTCGAGACTCTGTTCGAGCGCCGCCAGCAATTCCACATGCTGTGCCCGCAACTTTGCGCAGACGAAGAAGACCGCCGGGAGTTACTTCATACCGTGGCAGAACTGAACAACAGGATCGAGGGACATTGCACCAGGCTGGAAGCGATGGAATTGAACGAATTCGGTGTCAGTGCATTACTGAAGATGATGCCCGTCCCGGTCCCGACTCGGTGCGCAGTGACTCTGTTATTGGCCGCACGTTTCCACACGTTCAATCGCGAACTGTATCGGGTCAGCGACATAGTAACCTACGCTGCTGGCCGCGATCCATTCGTCATGTGGGAACTCCGCCAAACCTTCAAAGCAGGAGGCACGCTGCATGATCTCTGCGAATTTCACGATGGCCATTCCCCCCACAACCGCGATAACCTGGAAGTGGCATTGAAGGAGGAGGTCGCCGAACGGCTTCTGCAGTCGCGATAACGTTTCCTGTTTCGCATTTGTCCGCTATTGTATTGTCGTAAGTTCATTGGCCTTATCTATCGGCGAGGAGGAGCAGATGGAACGCGACATGGCGACAACACCCGAGCAACAGTCCGTTTTGGATGTCGGCAGCGCTGCATTATCCACGGATATCGCGTACGATACGCGTGTGAATTATGCCATGCAGCAGAACGCAGTTCCCATCATAAAACAGATCAAGATTGAGAATCAGGGCCTGGAATCTCTGCGTGATCTAGTTGTCAGAATCGAGAGCGAACCTGATTTCACCAACGACTGGCATGAGTGTATAGACTCTATTCCACCAGGAGCGGCTTACCGAATTACAGAAATCGATCTTCAACTTTTTCCAGGGTATCTGCGTAAACTTGACGAAAGGGAAGCGGGTTGTCTGACACTCGAAGTGCTGCAGCGAGACGCGGTGCTCCACACGCGGAGCCTGCCTGTCGAATTGCTGGCGACGCGCGAATGGGGCGGCCTGCAATCCCTTCCGGAAATATTGGCAGCATTTGTACAACCGAACCACCCGCGGCTTGCTCCGTTGATCACTGAAGCAGCAAAACACCTTGAGGAGCTGACAGGTACATCAGCATTCTCGGGATACCAGTCACATGATCGTAAAGTCGTCCAAGCACAGGCAGCGGCGATCTTCGAGGCATTGCGCCGTTATGAGATAATCTACGTCAACCCGCCGGCCAGCTTTGAGGAGTCCGGCCAGAAGATACGTACGCCCGATCAGGTATTCGGGCAGCGACAGGGCAGTTGTCTGGATCTCGCCGTTTTGATGGCATCTACCTTGGAGGCTGTGGGCTTGCATCCTGCAGTTGTGTTGCTTCAAGGACACGCAATGACAGGGGTGTGGCTGGATGACGAAACTTTTCCGGAATCGTGTGTGTTCGAAGCTGCCAGTGTGCGCAAGCGGACGGAGCTTGAGGAATTGATGGTCATGGAAATGACCTTGTCAGTGAAAGGCGGTGCCAGCTTCACAGTCGCTGTGAATCGGGGGCAAGAGAATCTGCGGGATGATGCTCGCTTTGCATGTCTTATAGATGTGTCCCGCGCCCGTAAAAGTCGGCTACTGCCCATATCTTCGCATGCTTTGCAGGACAGGGATAGCGAAGACGGGGATAGGCCCGGGCTCCGCGAATGTCTGGGAGACGACTTCCTTCCAGAACTAAAAGTTACACCGTTGGATGACAGTGGCGGTAACGGTGAGATTGAAACCCCGGAGGGACGACTGGAGCGTTGGAAACGGCGGTTGATGGACCTGACGCTACGAAACAAACTACTGAACTATCGGGATAACAAGAAGGCACTGCCATTGTTGTGCTCGGACATAACCGTTCTTGAGGATGCGCTTGCCGATGGCCAAGAGTTCAGCGTGAGGTCTGCTTCGCGGGATTTCCAGGAAGATGGCCGAAGCAGCGCGATTCTGCAAGCTCGAACGGGTGAGGATGCCAGAAGGGCTTTTCTGGCCGAGGAGCTGGAATCGAGACGACTTTATGCCGACCTGCCCGAGAAAGAAGTGGAAAGACGCCTTGTCGAGTGCTATCGAGAGGCCCGGTCGCGGCTTGAAGAAAGTGGCGTCAGCGGACTCTATATGGCGGTCGGTTTCCTCCGTTGGTATGAGACCAGCTCCAGCGATATGCCGCGCGAATCCCCGCTCCTTCTGATTCCTGCAGAAATAACGAGAAAATCGGCACGGCATGGTTATTGCATCACTCAAGGAGAAGACGACACTGCCTTGAATCAGACGTTGCTTGAAATGCTCAGGCATGATTTTGACTTGGAGATTCCTGGACTTTCGCCGTTGCCGCAGGACGAATCGGGGGTGGACGTTGGGAAGGTTCTGCAGGTATTCCGCATGCGTGTGCGCGATATAGCGCGATGGGAAGTGGTTGATAAGGCTGTAATCGGCTTTTTCTCTTTTACAAAATACCTGATGTGGCATGATCTGAACGCTCGCACAGAGGAACTGCTGAAGAACCCGCTGGTGAGCCACCTGATTCAACAGCCGGATTATCCATTTGGTGATGAACCTGACATGCTTTCACCGGACCGAGTCGATGAAGAGTTGGCACCTACCGAAATATTCTGCCCGGTGGATGCAGATTCTTCGCAAATGACCGCGGTGGCAGCCGCAGCAGCAGGTCAGACATTCGTTCTCCACGGACCACCCGGCACCGGAAAATCTCAGACCATCACCAACCTCATAGCACACGCGTTGGCTGCTGACAAGACGGTGCTTTTTGTATCAGAGAAAAATGCGGCTCTGGACGTCGTATTTGAACGCTTGAAGCGTATTGGTCTCGACCGGTTCAGCCTCGAATTGCATTCCAATAAGGCCCGAAAGCGGGAGGTCGTAGAAAAGCTTGCTGAGCCTTTGGGAATGGCAAAGATTCGCGAACCTGCGGAATGGCTGCAGGAGGCACATGCTCTGCAACAAATGCGGGAGGAACTGAATGCATATGTCAAGGTTCTTCACAAGCGGCACCGCAACGGTCTGAGCTTCTATGGTGCACTTTCCAAATTGAGTGGTTTGCGAGACGCCACCCTGCTACCTATGCCTTGGGAAAATCCCGACCAGCATACGGACACAGAGTTGCAGGAACTGCGCGAAGCCGTGAGCCAGGCACAAAAAGCCGCTTGCATGATTGGTAATGTGAAGGACCACCCATGGTTTGGGTGCGGACGCGAGGAGTGGTCACCCAAGTGGGAGCATGAGGTCGTTTCAAAGTGTGAATCTTTGGGGAAGGCGTTGGATATTGCTGAGGCCAGTTGGCAAGACGCCATGAAATGGTTGAGGGACGACGATACAGCACCAAGCAGAAAAAGGCTCGACGAACTGGCCGCCGTTGCTGAGCTTCTTATTGACGCACCGTCTCCTCCCGCTCGGCTGTTGACATGTGGAGACTGGGAAAACATCAAATCACAAATAGCCGTATGGATCAAGCGAGAGGAAAGAGTCGCTGAACTCACTGCGGCGCTGGATCCTGTTTTCGAGGCGGATGTATTAGAACTTCCTCATGGGCACTTGCTGGCCCGTTGGCGACAGGTGCAAGGATGTTTCGTTGGGTTGCGGTTCCTCAAAGGTCATATGGTGCTTAGAAGCTTGAAACCTTTTTTGAAAAGCGGAGCCACGCTACCGCGCGACCGAGTCCGGGAGTTTCTTGAATCTGCTCGAGAACTCAAAGAAGAAAAGGAAGCAGCGGAGCAAGTTCGGCACGAAGCGAGTACCTATCTGGGCCGTTACTGGAGTGTTGAGCATGGCGAATGGGACAGAGCCAGGGAGGTTCTGGAATGGGCGGATAAGTTGCGTCTGCAGGCTGGCAGATTAACTCCCGGCAAATTGGAGGAAGCTGCCAAGCTCCGGGAAAAATGGGCAGAAATGCTGAGTGTGCAGGCCGAAGAGCTAAGGGAATCCAGTAGCGGAAGCAAAGAACTTCGGAAGTTTGCAGCGGAGCTGTCTGCGTTTCAGGAAGTGCTTAGGGAGCTGGCGGAATTGATGGAGTTGGATGAGGATATCGTGTGGGGGCAGCGAGATGAACCGGCCTTCTTTGCACTTGCACGAACTCGACTCAACCGATGGCGTGATACCGCCACGACACTCCGGGACTGGTGTTATTGGCGTCGCGCTCGTGCACATGCCGGGATTGATGTGCCTGGTTTAATTGATGCCTTGGAATCGGGCATAATTGTGGCGGATAAGATGGAAGATACGTTTGAGCGCAGTTACCTGCAATGGTGGTATGAAACTGCGTGCGAACAAGAACCACTCGTGCGGAACTTTGCCAGTTTTGAGCATGAAGATCGCATTCAACGTTTTCGCCAGACAGATCAGCGTTATCTGGAATTGACGAAGCAGTTGATTGCGGCGCGTTTGTCCGCCCGAATACCAGATGCCGACAGGGCTGTTGGTACGTCCGAAATCGGTGTTCTGCAACGTGAAGCCCAGAAACGGCGCCGGCATCTTTCGATACGTAAGCTCATCTCCAAGACGCGCACCCTTCTTCCACGTTTGAAGCCCTGTCTGTTGATGAGTCCGATATCAATCGCGCAGTATCTCGATGTCGGGCAAATGAAATTTGATCTCGTTGTGTTTGACGAAGCCTCGCAAATTCCGCCTTGGGATGCCATTGGCGCCATCGCGCGTGGGAACTCTGCCGTCATAGTTGGTGATCCCAAGCAGTTGCCGCCAACAAGTTTTTTTGCACGGTCCGCTGACGACGAATATCCAGACGACGAAGATGTGGAGGATCTGGAGAGCATACTTGACGAATGTATCGCGGCCCGAGTACCAAATCTGTCTTTGACCTGGCACTATCGCAGCAGACACGAAGACCTGATCGCTTTCAGCAACTACCATTACTATGGGAACCGACTGCTGACCTTTCCCTGTGCGACAGGTCATCCCCTCGGGGTGCATTGGCACTTCCTTCCCGGTGCGATTTATGATAAGGGCAAGTCGCGAACCAATCAGAAAGAAGCAGAGGCAATCGTTAGCGCCGTTGTGGCACGACTGGAATCCCAGGAAACCCGGCAACAGTCCGTTGGTATAGTCACCTTCAATCAAGCGCAGCAGATACGGATCGAGGACTTGCTTGATGAAACATTGCAACAGAAGCCGCACTTGGAGGAATTCTTCAGTGATTCTGTGCGGGAGCCGGTGTTTGTAAAGAACCTAGAGAATGTTCAGGGAGATGAACGGGATATCATGATCTTTTCCATCTGCTACGGACCTGACCATGCGGGCAAGGTATCGATGAATTTCGGGCCCCTGAATCGTGACGGGGGCGAACGGCGTCTCAACGTGGCTATAACTCGCGCCCGTCAGGAGCTGCATGTCTACTCTGGATTGCAGCCTGATCAAATTGATCTCACTCGTACCAAAGCACAAGGGGTAAAAGATCTTAAAACGTTCCTGGAATACGCTGATCGAGGGCTGGCGGCCATTGCACAGGCAACGACATCAACCGCTGATGCCGTTGCCGATTCCCCTTTTGAAGAAGAAGTCTGCCGTGCCTTAGTTGCCAAAGGGTGGACAGTGCACAAACAGGTGGGTTGTTCCGGATATCGAATTGACCTGGCGGTAGTTAACTCTGATTCTCCCGGCCGGTATATCCTTGGCATTGAGTGCGATGGTGCCACCTACCATCGCGCTTCATGCGCGCGTGACCGTGATAAGGTACGGGAATCCGTTCTGCGGGACTTGGGGTGGGAAATCCACCGGGTTTGGTCAACTGACTGGTGGCACCAACCTGAACGCGAGATTGAGAAGATCCAGGGCGCTATCGAGGTGGCGATCCAGAAGCGGGACTGCCAGGAGTTTCAACCCAAACCCGCGAACTTTGCCATGTCTGCGTCGAATGAACAAGCCCAACCGGATTCTCCCTATGAGAAATGGGCAACTGCGCAGGCAGGTGATACCCCTGGCTGCGATACCACATCTGGAACCCAGGAGCGCCTAATATATCAGCCGTTTAGGTCCGAGGAACTCTGGGGCGATGCGCAGGAGTTCGCCCAAGTATCACATGATGAAAACATAAAACTTGCCATCGAAAAGACAGTGGAAAAGGAAGGGCCGATTTGCGAAGATCTGCTTATCCGGCGAGTAGCAGGTCTATGGGGAATCCAGCGCTGCAGCGAGGCAGTTCGCGATCGGATAAACGCACATGTTGAACGCGCAGACGTCTTCCGAGACGTCTCGCGATCAATCCGTTTCATATGGCCGCCAGATATTTCCCCAGAAGGTTACTTGAGTTATCGAGTTCCCGGTGACGACCCTGAAAGCCAACGCAGCATAGAGCAGATCGCCATTGAAGAGATTGCGAATGCTGCGTATGAGGTCCTCGAAACGCAATTGGGCATACCGGCTGGAGATCTTGCCCGTGAAACTGCCCGGCAACTCGGATTTGAGCGCACGGGAAACAAAATCCAAGCCCGAGTAATGGAAGCGATCATGTATCTCCAGGAGCGCGGTCTGGCCACATAAACTGGGGGACTTTTGCCTCTGGGCAGCTCCTACCGTCCTTCCCTCAGCCTCCTCACCAGGGCATCGAGTATCACAACATACGCATCATCGGCATGATCGGTCCCGCAGTCATCCAGTAACGCTTTATTGCCCTGCCAGAGCCCGAACCGGTTGCGAATGTAAGGTCCCAGCGATACATGCAGGGACTCCAGGGCTGCGTCATCCATCCCGGCGATGACAGGCAGCTCCTCGTCGAGCTTATGGTGAACACGGTTTTGGGAACATCCACTACCTCGCTTGGCATCAGAAAGTGGTTTGCAGTCTTATCCCTCCAATGATCGCATCGTGTATTGACTTGTCGCCATCGGGATTACTGACCCATTGCAGGCTTGGGGATATTTGCAGCCACGGGGTCAATGCGCAGTTGTAATAGCACTCAACGGCACATTCGCAGTCGGCGGCATATCCTGCGGCACCGTTGAGGTTGGCGTAGGCTATTCCCAGACCTATTATGTCGTTGTCGCGGCCGGGGAAAAAACCCTTGTACTGCCCCCCAACACTGTAGAATCGCTCGATTTCGTTAACCGCATCATCAGCCCAGCCAAAACGGGCGAATACAGATATCCCTTGATCGACTTTCGCATTCTCGCGCCACAACTCCTGATCCAGGCTCAGGTAGAAACCGACATCATCGGTGCGCTCGCCATTTCCGTCCAGGCGTTCCTTCGGACCATGGTCGTTCCAAACGCCAATGCGATAAACGCCAGTCAGATTACCGTTTGGAGAATCACAATGCACAACCTTCCCCGTCTCGGCAATGTAGAAATAACGGCTGTCACCGTCGCTTACTGTTGAAAACCCTGTTTCACGGGCATCGGCTTCCGCATCAGTCACGCCAATACTGAAATACCATGATTCCATCGGCTCAACGTATAGGACTGCGCCAAGGCCATTGTCCGGGAATGGAATGCTCGGATTGTTGACAAGCGCGCCGTTGAGGAATTCGGCTGTTTCGTCGTTTGCATAATGATTGCCGTCGAATGCTACGGGACAACCACGGCATTCGAATCCACCGGTGAGGTCCAATTTCCCTACCCGGATACGCAGCCGATCATCCAGCAGATTCTGCTGATACCACAGTTCGGTAATATCCAGTGTCCGTTCACCACCGTCATCGTCATTAACACCGAAGATGCTGCCGATGGCAACAGTATCGAACCCCGCACCGCCCTGCCAGCTTCCCTCGCCCAATATAAATACGGTACTGCCCGGGAGCCCCACCATAGCGTCCATATCAAGCTCAAGTTCGATATCATAGCTGCCTGACTGACGGCCGATTCCCTGTTCAACTCCACCACTCAGGCTGTACTGGTAAACCCCGGTCAGCCGCAGGTTCAATGAGATACCATGTTCCTCGAGCTTAGCGCCTGTGCCGAACCAGTTGTTCGTCAGTGTTTCCCGCTCGAGCAGATCGGGCCTCGCGGCTTGTTGTGCCTCCGCACCGAGACAAAGCGTGGCCAGCAGTGCACTCATTCCCACATATTTGATTTTTTGATTCCAGTCACTTACACACATGTTGATATCCTTTCATCTTTGTTTTGGTAACAGAAAAACACACCAATAGGGACCTGCTTTGCATACTATCCTTGGGAAAAGGGCGGCGGGGCCCGTCGCATCCTCAGACGTTTTAACCCGATGGCGTGCATAATCTTCATTACCTGTATCACAGAAGCATGCCGATCTGATAAACCGCGAAAGTAACCACGTACGCCAAAACGGTCAGCCCGACGAGTTGCAGGGCGGGCCATTTCCAGGAGCCACTTTCCCGCCAGGTAGTGGCGATGGTGACCATGCAGGGAACGCTGATCAGGCAGAACAGCATGATACAAAATGCCTGTAGCGGTGTGTACTCGCGTCGCAGCACCTCGCGCAACGGCAGCGATTCTTCGTCGACTTCACCAATCGCATGGACAATGCCGAGCTGGGCCACGAAAATTTCCTTGGCCGCAAAGGCGCCGATCATCGCGGTAGTGGTTTTCCAGTCGAATCCCACGTTTTCCATGACGGGTTCGAGCCCGTGCCCGATACGTCCGGCTACCGAGTAAGAGAGCTCGGTACTGGCGGCTTGCTGTGGATCTAAGCCGCGCACATTTTCTTCGGGCGCTTTTGGGTAACTGGTGAGCACCCAGAGCAAAACGGAAAACGCCACGATCACCGTACCGGCCTTACGCAGAAACAGCCAGGCGCGCTCCCACATATGCGTCAGTGTACTGCGAATGGTCGGCATGCGGTAGGGTGGGAGCTCCATGACGAACGGCGCGGTCTCGCCGCGGAACAGTGTCGAGCGCAAAAGCTTCGCCAGGAGGACAGCCAAGACAATGCCGATGAGGTAGATACCCCACAACAGGGGGGCCTGTGCGCGCTTCGGAAAGAATGCCGGAATGAACAAGGCGTAGATTGGTAGACGCGCGCCGCAGCTGATGAGCGGCAGCACCAGCATGGTCGTCAGCCGATCTCGCCGGTTTTCAAGTGTTCGCGTTGCCATGATCGCCGGGACTGTGCATCCAAACCCCAACAACATCGGGATGAAGCTTTTGCCATGAAGGCCGATTTTGTGCATAACCCGGTCCATCAGAAACGCCGCGCGCGCCATGTACCCGGAGTCTTCCAGAATTGCAATGGCCAGGAACAGCAGCACGATTACCGGCAGAAAAACCAGCACCCCGCCGACACCCCCAATGACACCGTCTACCAGCATGGATTGCAGTGCGCTTTCCGAACCGGCGGGCCAGAACCCCGCAACCGTTTTGGACATCCAGGCAAACAGAGCTTCAGTCCACCCCATCGGCGCCTCGGCCAAAGTAAAGGTCAGTTTAAAAACCAAGTACATCATCAGGAGAAAAATAGGCAGCCCCAGCACCCGGTTTGTGACCACAAAATCAATCCGGTCCGAAATTGTGTGCCGTGACTCCACGGTCGAGCGCACCGCCTCCTGACAGGCGCCGGAAATGTAGCCGTAGCGATGGTCCGCAATCAGCACCTCCGGATCGTCGCCGATCTCACGCTCCAGGTGCTGTCGCGATGCGTCCACCTGACTGAACACCCTGGCGGGATCGCCCAACTGTTTCTTCAGCTCCTCGCGGACAACCTCATCGTTTTCCAGAAGTTTCGTGGCCAGCCAACGGAGGCCAGGTACGCTTGGACACCCTCCATCACTTTTCAGAAGCTTCACGATTTTCGCCAGTTCACGTTCGATATCGGCACCGTAGTGAACGGTTGCCGGCTTCGCCCCGGCAGGGTCGTTGGCTACGTCCAGGATCGTTTGCTTGAGTTCCTCCATGCCCTCGCGTCTGTGTCCCACTGTCTGAACAATTGGCACACGCAAAAGCTCGGAGAGATGCGCGATGTCAATCTCGTACCCCCGCGCCTGCGCCACGTCGGTCATATTGAAAACCAACACCAACGGCACGCTCAGTTCCGCAAGCTGTGTGGCGAGATAAAGATTGCGCTCCAGGTTCGAGGCGTCGATCACGTGCACGACCAGGTCCGGGCTCTCCTCGATGATAACGTCCCGCGCGACCACTTCCTCCGGACTGTAGGCAGTCAGGCTGTAGGTACCCGGAAGGTCCACGACGTCAACGGTGCGATCCCCATGGCAAAACCTGCCTTCCTTGCGCTCGACCGTAACTCCCGGGTAATTTCCCACGTGCTGCCGGGCGCCGGTGAGGGCATTGAAAATTGTGGTCTTCCCGCTGTTCGGATTGCCGGCGAGCGCTACCCGGATACGCCCCCGTCCTGTTTTACCGCCTGATTGCCGCTCTTCACTCATTGCCTGGCCTCCGCTTATTGTTTTAGGTATCCAACTTTACAAGCAAATAAAAAAACTTGACACTCCGCTAATCAACCGGTTTCACCATGATACGACGGGCCATCCCCCGGCCAATTCCGAAGCGGCTTCCGCCGGCCTGGACAATGACCGGCCCGCCCGCACCGCACCGCTTAAGAGTTACCACGACCCCGGGGTAAATCCCCATAGCAGCCAATCTTGCCGTTGCGCCACGGCCGCCCTGCACGGCGGTTACCCGGGCCATACTGTCAGGTTGTAAAAATGTCAATGGCATCATTCCGAGGAATCCATTTCAACTGGTTTCTTCGTCGCTGATTTCGACAGTGACAGCCGCTGCTTCCGCTTTGCGTAGCGACAGGCTGTACCCTTTGATTTTTACTTCGACAGGATCCCCGAGCGGGGCCACTTTGACAACCTCGACTGGGGTTCCCCGCACAATTCCCATATCAAGAAGCCGGCGAGAAACCGCTCCCTTGCGTTCGATGCGCGCAATGCGCGCCCTATCACCCGGTTTCAACTGATCCAGTGTCTGCATTCGTGATTCTCCCTGTTTCGTAGCATTGCTGACCCGCCGGGTTCTGCGCAGGTCCTCGAGGCACAACTCCACACAACGCTCACATCGGTCGCTGTCGCGTCCTTCCCTGCAATAATGCTCGAAGCCGTGTATCCATTTCGCACCGCCACGTGGACAGTTCTGCACAAAATCCGCGTACGCCATCAGGCGGTCCAGCACCTTCTTCTCGATCGCATGTTCAAGTTCGCAGGCATTCCGTTCCGCGGTCTCGGCATCCAAGACTAAAACATCCGTCAAGAATTGCCGGATTACTTCATGTCGCCGCACCCCTTCTTTCGCCCCCTTCCGCCCGGTTACGGTCAGCGTCGCCGGCCGGTAGGCTCGGTAATGAATCAGCCCCTTTTCCGCCAGACTGCGCAGGGCCGCCGTGACCGTGGATTTATGCACCGACAATCGGTCGGCAATTTCCTGCACATGCGCCTCACCGGACTCCCGGCACAGCCGCGCGATACTCTCGAGGTAGTCTTCCAGTTGTGCGCTCAAGGCTGCAACGTTACTCATCGTCATGCTCCGTTTGTTTTATGGCTCAAACATTACTGCGTGTTTCAATCGTGTCAAACTGACGCCAGAGGATTTTTTGCCGTGCGGTATGCACAATAGAGTAAGCGCCACCCTCGAATCCCTGCAGAGAGCATGATCCTTGCGGTCGATACGGTTGATGTAGGATCCAACACCTTACACCTGAGTTGGTTCTTTGACGGTACGTCCGTTGATACCTATATGCACCTCTGCAAGACTATCCGATGCGTCTGGTCTCGTCCTTCATCTGAAGGATGCCACCGCTGACATTTCACGGATTCAGGTCTTGCTTACTTGAAAGACCATTAAAAGATGTTATATATATTGAACGAATAAAGATGTGTTATACGAGTTTGGAAGCTGGATTACGCATTGGACCCTGCTCGTCTGGCCCTGGGCAATAGTGTAACGAGTTTTGATGCCGATAATTGAGTTCGGTCTAAAAAGTGTGGATTTGCGGAAAACCGCGAATTTTGTCCCGAACCTTGTCCAAGTTTGTGCTCAAACAGAGCTGGAGTTTGGTTCGAGGCAGGTTCGGGACAAGGTTTTTGACTTTTTAGACTGGACTCATAATTCAATGTTTATTGACTGCGCAACGTTCTGTGCTCGATTGTAGCCGTAGGACGTTTGGGGGAAGGAATGTCAGGCGAATTACCAGCGACAGTGATGATCGTTGACGACGAGCCCGAGAATCTTCGGCTGCTGGAGAATATTCTTGGTCACGACGGGTATCGCGTGGTTGCTTTTCCTCAGGGGAAGCTTGCACTGGATGCCGCCCGCGAGCATCCACCCGATCTGGCTTTGGTCGACATACGCATGCCGAACATGAATGGCTACCAGCTGTGCGAGGCGTTCAAGTCGGACGACACATTGGCTGAGGTTCCTCTCATTTTTGTCAGTGCTTTGGCGGCGACTGAGGATATAACCAAAGGGTTCAAGGCTGGTGCCGTGGACTATGTAACCAAGCCAGCCCGCGCGCCGGAACTTCTGGCCCGTGTTCACACGCATTTGGACTTGCGGAAATCGTATGCCGACTTGGCGGAAAGCCACAAGAACCTGCAGCGTTTGGAGAGGGCGCGTGACAATCTTGTGCACATGCTTGTACATGACCTGAGGACTCCTCTGCAGGGATGCCTCGGTCATCTCGACTATCTGAGTGACTATTCCGGTTCGCTTGGCCCGGCGGAATTGCAGGAACACCTCGAAGGTGCCATAAACCGCCTCCTTTTGATCAACGAGCATCTTAGGAGAATGATCGATATAAGCCGCTTGGAATCGCAACAGATGCCAGTGCATACGGATATTGTTGACTTGGCCGAGTTGATTCACAGAGCTGTCGAGGACAGTTTCGGCCCGGAAGAGCAGCAAAGAATACAGGTTGATTTACCGGAGCTTCCCATTGATCTTGTCTGCGATTCCAATTTGACGGAGAGGATACTGGCAAATTTGTTGACGAATGCCCTGAAATATTCGGAACCTGGAGAAGATGTCGTGGTCAGTGCCGAGCCCGGTCAGGATGACAACTTCCGGATCCTGGTTCGCGACAAGGGTCCCGGAATTGCGGATGTTCACCAAGCGCATATTTTCGACAAATTCTGGGTGGCCGAGCGTCAGGGAGAGGAACACATTCCCGCAACTGGAATCGGTTTGGCATTCTGCAAGCTTGCGGTTGACGCGCAGGGTGGAACGATAGGTGTCGACAGCAAGCTCGATCATGGCAGTACGTTCTGGTTTACCGTCGCTTGCTCGACGACGCGCCGCGAGGCAGTGGAATGATGGCTTCATCCATAATTGATTCCCCGACCAAGCAAAACATTTCCATGGTATCGACGCTTTCTTTTACGGCGGTATTGGCTGTCGTTCTTTTTCTTGTAAGCCGTTTCAACTACCTGCTTTTCCACAGCGTGACGGAGCTTTTTGCCATTGCGGTTGCAACAAGCCTTTTTCTGCTTGCCTGGAACACTCGCAAAATGGCGGCGAGCAATGACGCACTCGCGTTTGTTGCCGTCGGTTATTTGTGGGTGGCGATGATCGATCTCATTCACACGTTGGCTTACAGCGGAATGGGAGTATTCCCTAACGCGGATGGTCCGAATCTTGCAACACAACTATGGATTGTGGCTCGCGGTGTAGAGAGCATCGGGTTTTTGCTGTTTCCGTTTTTCTTAGGTAAGCGGTTGCCTCTTGGCCGTTTTTTTCTATTGTACGCGACGGTTGTGCCGTTGGTGGTAGCATCCATTTTTGTTGGAATTTTCCCGGCGTGTTACGCGGCGGGGGTTGGTCTTACGCCTTTCAAGCTCATTGCGGAGTACGCTATTATGGCCGCTCTGCTGGCTGGGGGCGTAACCATTTACGAGCAACGGCGAAAGGGATACATCGATCTGGATACGGGCAAACTCCTGGTCCTTGCGGCGGGGGTGACGATAGTGTCAGAGCTGTCATTCACCCTGTATATAAATGTATACGGGGTTATGAATTTCGTGGGACATTTTTTGAAACTCATCTCGTTCTATTTGGTATACCAGGCGTGGGTTAAAACTGGATTGAGGCGGCCATATCATACCTTGTTTCGAGGCCTTAAACAGGCGGAAGAGAATTATCGGGCCTTGGTACAACAGTCGGTTCAGGGAGTGGCGGTGCTGCAGGATAAGCCGCTGCGGTTGGTTTACGTAAATGACTGCGCTCAAGAAATACTGGGTTACAGCAAAGCACGCTTGCTGTCCATGTCATCGGAAGAATTGCGGTCGCTAATTCACCCTGAAGACCGGAATCAATTCTTTGACAAGCTCCGCAGGCGATTCGCGGACGAAGATGTCCCCCCGGAAAACACCTATCGGATCATTCAGCCTGACCGAAGCGTGCGTTGGGTGGAGAGTTACACCGGTTCAGTCACATACACAAATGCACCCGCCGTACAAGGGACGTTTGTTGACATCACCGAACGTGTTCGGGCGGAAGAAGAGCTGGCACGGCATCGTGACAAGCTTGAGCAGATGGTTTGTGAACGAACGGCGTCTTTGCGTCACGCGAATAACAAACTTACCGAGAGCGAACGAAATTTCAGAACGTTTTTTGAAACCGTCGCTGACATGATTTTTGTGATGGCGCCCGATCAAACTGTGGTTTTCGCAAATGCAGCCGCCTATGCTCGATTGGCGATTCCAGCTGCCGATCTCAAGGGAAAGCGTCTGCTCGATTTCGTTTTGCCTCAAGAACGAAAACAGGTTGAGCTACGGTTGGAGGAAGCGGCCGACGACCAGGTTGCCCATTGTTTGTTTTCTCTACTTAGCAACTCGGACGTGGCGATTCCAGTTGACGCCAGATTATGGTGTGGTAAATGGAACAGCCGCAACTGTGTTTTTGGAATATGCAAAGACGTGACTACGGAAAAAGAGGCTTTGCTGAAATTCGATAAGCTCTTCAACAACAACCCGGCTTTGATGGCGGTCGGTCGGTTGTCGGATCGTATCTTCACCGACGTAAACCAGTCATTTCTTAAAACCCTCGGGTATTCCCGAGAAGAAGTGATTGGACGTACCGGTGCGGAGCTGAACCTCGTGGCGGGACCGGCAACCTGCAGTGAGATGGAGACCGGCTGGGGCGAAGGGTGTGACGAACGTAGTCGGGAGATGCAGGTTCGGGCGAAGGACGGAACCATTCTGAATGTTTTACTTTCCGGTGCGGTCTTCGAAAGCGAGGGGGAAAATATCGTCTTGACTGTGATGACTGATATTTCTGAACTTAAGGTAGCACAGGCTTCTTTGGGCGAAGCGATGCGTAAACTTGAGCAGGCAAACCGCCATCTGAGTGACCAGAAAGAGCGTGCCAACGCGTTGGCTGAAAGCGCCGAAAGGGCAACGCAGGCCAAGAGCATGTTTCTCGCGAACATGAGTCACGAAATCCGTACACCGCTTAACGCTGTCGTAGGCTATGCTCATGTTATGGAAGCAACCTGTGCCTCCTGTACACGCAAGGGGCAAACCGTTGATGCCATTGTGAGAAGCAGTGAGCATTTGCTGCAGCTGATTAACGATATTCTCATGCTTGTTCAGAGCGACAACCGTCAAATTGCTGTCAGGGCGGTTGACTTTGATATGGACGAACTTCTGTGCGAGCTGAGAATGTTGTTTGACAAACAGGCCGTAGAGCGGGATTTGACGCTGGCATTGGAACGGTCTCCCGAGTGTCCCCGATTTCTGTACGGCGATTCCGTCAAGATTCGTCAAGTGTTGATGAATTTGATTGGGAACGCGATGAAGTTTACCAGCAGAGGCAGCGTGGCGGTGAAAGCGGACCTGTGGAATCGTCCGGATGAGAATTCACCGTTAAAGTCAGCGGAAGATTTTACGGTGGCAATTACCGTGAAAGATACGGGGAGCGGCATTTCCGCCGCCGACATGGATAAAATATTCGAAGCGTTTGAACATGCAGATGATTTAAACTACACGGGGCAGGGTGTAGGATTGGGATTGACCATCAGTCGACGCTACGCGAAAATGCTCGGTGGGGATATCACAGTAGATTCTGAGGTGGGCAGGGGAAGTCGCTTCTGTTTTACCTTCAAATCGCGTTATCCAAGCATTGCGGTGTCGGCTCATGAACAAAGTCAAGGGCTCACGATCGGCCCCCAGGATCCGAGTGATGCCGGAGGAAGCGGGCCGCTGACCCGGCTTATCTCGGAGGGACACGGATTGCCCGAGCGTCTACATACGGCATTGAAAGCCGCGCTTCGGGATGGCGATATTCTGGCAATACGTGAAGTGGTTCGCGAACTCGGCCGCGAGCAGCCTGAGCTGGCGAAAGCAATCGACGCAAAGGTCGAAAAGTACGATTACGATGCGCTGTGGGAGTTGCTGGAGTTGGAGCTGGTGGTCCAGTAAATGGAAAAGCGTACAGACAGCCGGGATAGGGGGCGGAAGGCCGAAGGTGCTCCAAAGTGCGATGCCGATGGTGCGCATTTAACGGAGAACCTTCAGACATTCTTCGATACAGTTAAGGATTTCCTCTTTGTACTGGACATGAACGGTCGAATCCGGCATGTAAATCGCACGGTGACCGACCGACTGGGGCATACGGAGGATGACCTGAGAGGGGTTTCCGTTCTCGAAGTGCACCCGCCTGACCGACGGGACGAGGCAGGGCGCATTGTGCAGGCAATGCTCCGGAACGACGTCGAATACTGCCCGGTCCCGCTGATGACCGCGACGGGG
>JAIPIM010000035.1 GCA_021734725.1 Minisyncoccota bacterium
GAGCAACGGTGACGAAGACACCTATTACGTACTTGGCCTTTGGGACAGCGATCCCAGCCGAAAAATGATCTCTTACGCGACCCCCGTCGGCAAAGCATTGTGGGCAAAAAAAGAAGGGGACACGGTCATTATGCCGTCTGGAGATACGGCAGCGATCCGCGATATTCGGCGCTTGCCGGAAGATATGATCGCCGAGTTGAACGGGGACTGAGTTGTTACGGATTAACGGCGACGATTCAATAGTGCGCAATCCTGCGCACTGTTACCGAGCTTGGTTTGCCGCGTGTTTTCAAGAGTGCGAATTAATTCGCACCCTGCCTGCCTACGCTTTTCTGTGGCTTTTGCGTCTTTTTGTGGCTTGCCTGAGTGGCTTATTGAATGTTTGAGAATAGTCTCGGCACGCCCGACACGTTCCGTGAGCATTTGTATCCCGACGTGAGGAGGTTATTATTCGTTTCGTAAACCGTTCACGGTCGGGAATCACCGAGGAGCGAGCCATGGCGGAGTTAGAGAAAGACCCGGTTCGGGCCGGTCATGCCGCGGAATCTCAATCAGGGTATGATCCTAAGTTAAGCCTCAAAGAACTTGCTGAAACCATTTCGTCCCTCGGACGGAAGAAGGCGAACACGCGTCTATGGCAGCTTTTTCTTCTTGGCTTTCTTGCCGGTATCTACATCAGCATCGGAGGACATGCCTTTCTCGTGACGCTTGAGCAGGGCATGGGAAAAGTCGTTGGAGGCGCTGTATTCAGTCTCGGGCTTGTCCTGGTTGTGGTTGCGGGCGCCGAGCTTTTTACCGGCAATATCATCATGATCGTGGGTGCCATTACCCACCTTTACTCGGTGCAGAAACTGCTGCGCAACTGGCTGATTGTTTACGCCGGCAATCTCGTTGGGGCGTACCTCTTTGCCATTGTGATCTGGAAAAGTGGTCTGATGGGGGGAGAAGGGGGGCTGAACAATTTAGGTTCATTGGCGGAGCGTGTGGCTGACGCCAAACTCGGGCTTGGTATGGGTGCCTGTGTGGTGCGTGGAATCCTCTGTAATATCCTGGTGCTTCTGGCCATTATCATGGCAACGATGGCCAAGGACATAACCTCAAAAATTCTCTGCTGCGTTTTTCCCATAATGGTCTTTGTGGCATGTGGGTTCGAGCACTGCGTTGCCAATATGTACCTGATCCCGGTTGGATTGTTCGCGAAGGGGGTCCCTTTCTGGCGGCATGGCATCATGTTCGGCAACATCCTGCCCGTAAGTCTCGGCAACATTATCGGGGGAATCTTCATCCTGGTGATTCATCCGAACCGTATCCGCCAGATCATGCACTTGTGGACACGGAAAGACATTATCCGGCAAGAGGTGCGGCGGGACGGATAAGAACAACTCCGGGCTTAACCGTCATACTCCGGTCGGATACGCTTAGTCGATCCGCTTAACCGAAGCCTTCGGGGCCCTTCCCGCATTACGGTCGCGGCACTAAGGCCCTCCCACGTTTGGAACACCGTATCGCCCAGGCATGCAGACGCATCCTCCATCGACCGACGATTACGGATGACGGTTACGATTCAATCGCTCTTGTGAGAGGATTGAGTTTGACGTTTACGGTATGCGATCGGCGTGAGGCCGCTTGCGCGTCGGAAAAAGGCGCAGAAACTGCTGGCATCAATGAATCCCGTTTCGCGGCTGATTTCTTTTACGCTTAACGTTGTCAAGGACAATAGACTTTCTGCTTTCTTCAAGCGCAGTTTCAGGATAGCCTGTTTAGGGGAAATCCCGACATGTTGTCTGAATAAGGTATACAAATGAGGAGAGCTTACCCCTGCTTCTCGAGCAATTTGCTCGATCGACAACGGCTCGGTGAAGTGTTTCTCGATGTAGTTTAGTGCATTCCGCACGCATGGCGTCGATTCTACGCGGCTTCGGTGAGTGTATTCATGTGCTTCCCAGAACAGGCGTGCGTAGACGCACTCCGCAAAAATGTCCGGTCGATAATCCCCCAGATGGTGGCGGCGTTGTACTGTGCCGCAAAAGTCCAGGCATTCACTGACGTTTTCCCATGCGGAATAGAAGGGTGGACGGTCAGGCGGGGCTTCAGGAAACCTGAACCTCAGCACGCACGCTTGGTAAGGGGCATGTTCGTCGGCGTGTGCCACGATGAGTTCGCCCGGGGCATACCAGATCATGCTTCCCGTGTCCACACGGTGAGCCGTGCCGCTGTGCAAGAAACAGCCCCTTCCCATCGTGATAATCTCAATTTCCTGACAGTCCTCCGCTACGTGCCGGTCGGCATACTGCATTCCGGGCACGGCTTCGAACATGCCAATATGGTCAAGCTTCACGCCATTGGTAAGATTCATAGAGTTTCACAAGAGATCATAGGATTTCACAATTTAAATCGATCCGGTAAACACTAATATTACACAATAAGCGATGTTTGTATAATCTAAAACCAACAGGCCGAGGAGAATGACGATGAAGATTTTAGTGACCGGTGCATCTGGGATGGTTGGCAGTCGGCTTTTGCCACAATTGGCGAAGCGGTTCGACGTAACCGGCCTGGACGTCCAGCCTGGCGAATCGTCGTCCAACGTCATTCAGGCAGACCTCACGGAGTACGAACAGGTCAAGGCCGCTGCTGAAGGGATGGATGCAATCATTCACTTGGCGGCATTGCTGTGCAAACCCATGGCCGACCGGTCCATCGATCTGAATGTAAAGGCTACCGCGAATGTGTTGCAGGCGGCGGTGGACAACGATGTGAAACGCGTGGTGTATTGCAGCAGTGTGTGGGCCTCGGGGCATGGTTACACCGAACCCTACCTGCCGATCGACGAGGATATTCCCTGCAAGCCGGTGTGCATGTACGGGCAGACGAAATGGCTGGGTGAGCTTATGACGGAGTACTACGCTCGAATGCACGGCCTGCAGGCTGTCATTATTCGCTTTTGCGGATTTCATCCCGTTGAGGGATATACCGAAGACGGAGAGATTGACTGGGAAAACGCGGACATACCGGGCATTTTCGGTCGTTACCTGCGCCAAGGTCATAAACTGATGAATCCCGTGGATCTTGGTGACGCCTTCGGTTTGGCCGCGGAAAAACCCGGCATTGACGGTCAGCGCTTTATCGTCGGTGTCAGTACACCGTATTCGACCGTCGATGCGGCGGCTTTACGCTCGATGCCCGCGGCCGTCATTGAGCGGTACTATCCCGGCGTTCCCGCTATCCTCGCGGAAGCCGGCGTGGACATACCGCCGATGCCGTACTATTTCAACCATGAAAAAGCGCGCGGCGTTCTTGGTTTTCGCAGTCGCCACGATCTGGGCGACATTGCTCGACTCTACTGCCAATGGAAGGGAATCTAATGGCCACTGTTTCCATCACGCATGTTGGCGAAGACGTGGACAACGCCTTTGGCTTGGCTATGGAACGTGCGGATTGCACGGGAATTATTCGTTCAGGCGACCGAGTCTTGATCAAGCCGAACTGGAACGGCTGTTCCATAGCTGCATCCACCAAACTGGTTACGGTTTTGGCCGCCTGCCGTTGGGCGTGCAGCCAGGGGGCGGGCGAGGTCATTGTGGGAGAGGGACCCGTTCCGGTGGGGCGGCCGCGAATTGACGCCTATCTTGCCGAAATGGGAGCATTGGAAGCGCTTTCACGCGTTGGTGCTCGCTTCGTCCTGTTTGACGACGACGAGCATGTAATAGTCGCAAACAGGGACGACCTGCCGCGGGAAATCGGTATTGCCAAACTTGCCTTGACGTGTGATGTGTTAATTAACATTCCTATGCTGAAAGTTCATTCTTGCTGTCTGACAACTCTGTGTGTCAAGAACCTCAAAGGTTGCCTGCGTCCCGCCGACAAAATGGCCTTCCATCGCATTGGCCTGTTGCCTGCCGTGGTTGCCATGAATCGACTGATCCCCGCGCATATCAACTTGGTGGACGCCATGGACGCCATGGAGGGGAATCACAACAACGGCCCCCTGGTTCCACTCGGGGTGTATATTGCTGGCCGCGACCGAGTGGCGACCGATGCCGTGGCAAGTGCCGCAATCGGGTTTGAATCCGGTACGGTCCCGCTCTTGAAAATGGCGGCCAATGCCGGTCTCGGAGAATGTGACCTCGACAAAATCGATATCGCGGGCGAGCCCTTGACGCCACAGCGACTGCAACGCAGTCAGGACCACCTGCGGCGTAATTATCCGGATTTGAATATTCAGGAAGCGGGTGCTTGCAGTGCCTGTTCCGCCGCGTTGATGGATGGGCTGTACACTGCCGGCAGCGCCCGGACCGTGAAAAGTGTCGCGCTCGGGCCGCAGGTCAATCCAGGTTCGGACGCGCTGGTCATCGGTAACTGCACACGGAAACACTGGTCCTCTCATGACCACGTCTCCGGATGCCCGCCGGACGGCGCCGCAATAGCAAAGGCACTTCAGAAGGATAAGGCGGACACACATGACTGACCGTATCAAACGACTGCTGGCATGCGCGAACATGCGCGAAGGCAGCTTTTGGAGTCGGCGTGGTCTATGGGAGGAAGCGCTCGCCCAATACGCATCGGAGCCCGTCCCGGTTCGCAGGGCCTTGGCCTTACAGCATGTGTTGGCGAACATTGATGTGTCCATTTCTGAGGACGATCTTCTTGCGGGGACCCATCCGGCATCTGAGATGCCACCCGAAGAACGTAAGATTCGTCAGTCGGCGCCGCGGCATGACATACAGGTTCCCTATCGTCTCCCTGAAGAACGCGCCGCGCTTAGTGCGGGTCTATTCACCAGCGCCAACAAAAAAGATCACCTTACCGTCAACTACCCGCGCCTTCTCGACGAAGGAATAGACCGGCTTATCGCCCGCATCGAACGCGCCGAAGCGAGCTGCCCCCGAAGTCAGGGCGTGGAACGCCGAGCAATGGAGATTGCCGTTCACGCTTTCAGCAGCTTTATCGAACGTTATGCCGACCATGCGGAGACTTTATCCGCGAAGGCTCCTGACAGTATCCGTCGCAAGGAGCTCGAGGCTATGGCTGAGGCCTGCCGGCATGTGGCTCATGAACCGCCGTCAAACCTGCACGAAGCACTTCAATTAACGTGGTTCACGTTTTTAGCTACCTGCATCGAGAACGGTGAATTGAACGGGGCATTTGCCCTTGGTCGTTTCGACCACTATCTGCATCCGTTTTGGGAAGCTGACATAGAGGCCGGAATCCCGCGCGACGACCTGGTCGAATTGGTTGCCTGCCTGTGGATCAAGCTCAACGAGTTTGTGCCACGCAATCTTGCTTCGGCGGTTCTTAACCTTACCGTTGGCGGAAGCCTTGCCGATGGCAAGGATGCCACCAACGACCTTTCCGTCGCCTGCCTGGAGAGTATGCATGAATTGCGTACGGTTACGCCCAGCCTTTCCGTACGCTGGCATCCGCATATTGACCGGACATTTTTTCGAAGCGCCGTCGAGTTGGCGCTGGAAGGATTCGGGCAACCCGCGTTCTATGGCGACCCAGCCGAGATCAAGGCCATGATCAATGCGGGGGTGACACCGGAGGATGCGGTGAACGTGGTGCCGGGGGGCTGTGTGGAACTCGGCGTCCAGGGATGCTGTCACCCGTGGGTCGGCAACTTTTTCAATCTGCCGAAATGCCTTGAGCTTGCACTCTTTAACGGCGTTGATCCGAACAGCAATGAGCGGCTTGGACCGGAGACAGGCGCCGCGCACGAACTCGATACCTTCGACAAACTGTTCGCCGCCTTCGATAATCAAGTCGCCCACTTTCTGCAACTCATGGCTTATTCCGATAATACAACGGACAGGCTGGCCGGAGAACACGAACCCTTTCCACTGCTGTCCTGCTTCGTCGACGACTGCATTGACAAGGGCCTCGATATCGCGCAAGGTGGAGCACGCTATAACTTTACCGAAGTCCAAGGAATAGGAATAGCCAATGTGGTGGACTCCCTTCTCAATCTCAAGACACTCGTTTATGACGAGGCGGAACTTCCGCTTGAGGCAATCCTGGACGCCTTGCGTAATAATTTTGAGGATCGCGATGTCCTGCGGCGCCGTTTGGTCACCCACAAGCCCGCGTATGGCGACAATGTACCGCCGACCGTTGACATGGCACGAAGAGTCGTGCATACCTTTTTTAATCATTGCGAGGGGCGTACGAACCCGAGAGGGGGAACCTTCCGGCCGGGGTTGCTGGTATGGACACTCTTCACTCAATGGGCTGATATCGTAGGTGCACTCCCGGACGGCCGACGAAGGGGCGAGCCTCTGGTATCGAGCATCGGCCCTCGAAATACGACAGTATGTGACAGTCCAACCGCAATCATTGGGGACGCGACTGCGTTCGATCATTATCGCTGCGCAGGGGGTCTGACCCTTAATCTGCGCTTTGATGCGTCGTCATGTCGCACAAGCAAGGGAATTCAGGCGCTCGTGTCGCTCTGCGAAACCTATTTTCGCCGAGGCGGTATGCAGCTTCAGATAAATGCCGTCGACAGCGCCTTTCTGAAAGAAGCCAAAGCCAGTCCGGAGGAATACGCTGGGCTGATGGTACGCGTGAGCGGATTTTGCGCACGCTTCAACGACGTCTCGCCCGCCATGCAGGACGAGATTATTGCGCGTACCGAACTGGCGAGTCATTGAGGTCGGCATCCCTTCGGGTCGGACCCCATGCGAAAAGGTGTCGCTATCCAGTGCGAGCGTTATAGTAATTCTCTTGACTGACTTGGCTTTGTCATTCCAACAAGGGTATCCGTCCACGATGCGCCTGCACCGCCTTGATTACGCTTCCTCTTCCGGTTTTTTGCTGTATTCCTCCAGTTCGGTAATCACGCCGATTTGCCTCGTGCACCTGTCGCGCGAACTGAACTTTAACCTTGCGCAGGGAGGCGCAGTGGAGGCCATCCGTTGCCTTTTGATGGTTCTGATCCTACTCGTCAGCGGATTTGTCGCCGCGCGTTGGGGAAAAGTTCGGATGCTCGGATTGTCGGCATTCGTCTTGTCGACTGGCTTGGTTCTCTATGCGTTTGCTCCATCGTATGCGACGGTATTGATTATCATGGGCGCGATCGGGCTGAGCAGCGGCGTTCTGGAGGCGCTGATCAATCCGCTCATCCACGAGTTGCATCCGAACGATTCGGGGCGATATCTGAATTTTGTGAACGGCTTCTGGTCCGCGGGCATTGTGGGGACTGTTCTGATTGCGGGCGAATTGCTGACGCGCGGGGTATCCTGGCGTGTCATCGTCTGCGCCATTGGGGGGTTGGGATCGATCTCGGGGATCCTTTTCCTAGTCCATGCGTCGCATGGTTCGCGCCTCCATAAACCCGTTTCGTTTGCGGACACGTTCGGGCATGCTCAAAAGATTCTTCGGAGGCGGGGTTTTTGGGTATTTGCGGCGGCAATGTTCTTCGGTGCGGGAGCGGAGGGCGCTTATACGTTCTGGACAGCGACGTTCGTGCAGCTTCAGCACGGCGGCACACCGCGCGCGGCGGGATTGGGAACCGCGTGTTTTGCGGGAGGTATGCTGCTTGGGCGGTTCGCGTTCGGACGGTTTGTGCCCCAGCATCGATTGCGAACGTTGCTGCTTCTGTCTTCCGCCGCGGGGTTTCTGGTGAGCTGGACGATTCCCATGGCAGATTCATTGACCACGCTGTTCATGCTATTGTTCGTCGCGGGACTGACGGTTGCCTGCTTCTGGCCCAGCATCCAGGGATATGCCACGGACCGCATATCGCACGATGCCACCATGGTATTTATCCTTCTTTCCTGCATGGGGATCCCGGGGTTCGGACTGACTACGTGGGTGTTGGGCGTTGTTGCGGAAAAAACGACGCTGCGAACAAGCTTTCTGATCATTCCTTTTGTCTTCCTGGCTCTGGTTGTGACTCTCGTTGTGGAGTCCGGGGTGTTTTCACGCCACAGCGGAGCTCAAGCTTAGCCTGTTGTCGGAGTTGGGATAATTCTTGCACATGACGTCGCTACATGCGCTGTTGCTTGGCCGCGGCTTGGGTGGCCATGATCGCAAGATGGTTAGCTCGCAGTGAGGCTGCTTGCCCAACCAGTTCGCCACCCGCCAGCCAATCGCCTACAACCGAAACCGGCTCGGGGCATTCCGTGACTGTCCGGTCAGTGTCGGTGGGTGTTGTAACGACAAGGCGGTTGTCGGCCATCATCAAGTCCGCATATCCTTTTGTCCCCGCCACGGTCACGCGATAATCCGATCCTTTGGTATCCGGAAGCATACGTTGACCTTCGACTACGGCGCTGCTACCGTCGTCCAGTTCGCAATAGACCGCGGCATGGTCCCGAAGGTGGGTATCCGCGGGATCGCCGAGGTTACCGGTATTCGCCGTCATTGCGACGATTCGGCGACCGGTGATCCACTCCACCTGATCGAGTCCGTGTACCAGCAGGTCGAGGAACAATCCGCCGGAACGGCGTACATCGAGAAACCATGGTGGGCGCTGGTCGCGCTTGAGCCGGACAGCCATGCGAACATGAGTAAAGGCCGGCGTACCTAGACTCCCGTCGCGAACGATGTCGCGCAACCCCGCCCACAGGGGTCGGCCGCGCAATGTCAAGAGCATAAGCAGACGCCGCTCGGAGTGCGCGGCCAGGAATGCCTCGATTTTTTCCTGTTCGGCCAACGTGATCGCCATCGGTTTATCCACGATTACGTCACAGCCTTTTTGCAGTGCTGTCAGGACAGCTTCGGCCTTACGGTCGTTCTCGTTCGCCACCGCGACACAGTCCAGATTACCGACGGCCAGCATCTCCGTGTAATCCTCGTAGACGGGACAGGCAAACTGTTGGCGCGCCCAGTCGACCTGGTCAGACCGCACCGCGGCTCCCGCGATCTCCAGCGCCTTCCCTTTCAGTGCGGTCACCTCACCGATATGCGTCTCACCGCCAACGATACCGATCGTTAACATGTTTACTCTCCTTCGTTTCTGCTCTTACGGTTTACGATAGTGACCGACGGTGGCGGATTACGACAGGACGAAGTGGATCGATGAAGTGTGCGGCACGTTCGGTTTGCGCCCGTACTTACCGCACTTCATCGCACACTTACTCGACCCCTTAACCGCCACCCTGACTCGGATACTCTTAAACGACCCGCTTTAGGACGACGGCAACGACGTGTACTCTGACGTTTCGGGAATGATCCTCCGGGACACCAAAGACAACATCCCGGGGACCTTCCATGTCCAGCACGTGCAGATGCCACTGTTCAGGCCTTTGTCTCGGCAGTATGGACGGTTTCGGCAGCGGCCTTCAGCGTCTATTTCAGGTGCACCGTCCGGTGCGGCGCGAGGTGCATGGTAATCAGCCAGTCATTCCCATCGCGCTCGACAGACTCAACGTTTTGGTGCTGGGTGTAACCACCCGCAGCGACGTGCAGTTCGTTTGCCACCTCGGGCGGCTTGTCAAACGCCGCGCCTGAGACGCGAATCGTCACCGCACTGTTCATCACGCCCACCGGCCACTCGCCGGTCACGTCAAAAGAAACACCCTCGCTGCTGGCCTGCACATTTTCAATGCGCAGATGTCCTCGCATAAGGACGTAGTCGATGACATCGTCGGGAGTGGCTGCCCAGAGTTTTCCACCCGAAATCTCGTTCAGCTTTTCAAATCGCTGTGTCATGTACTCCGGCGTAACGCATTTGTGGTCCTGGGGCACGTTCCACATCACCAGGTGGGATGTCTCGTAAACCCAGGAATCCCTAACGAACTCGAGTGTGAGATTCTCCGTTTTCATCTCCGGCGTCCAGCCCGGACGCGACCTGAAACCGCCGGACGCCACCATGCAGTTGCCGATTTTGTAGAGGTCGAACCCCTCGCGGTTCGGCCCCCCTTCGATGTAGGCGCAACCAAGGTAGTGCTGTTTTACCAGATCGATGACCGGCTCGTAGTTGTGTTTGTCGTTGGGGATGGTGAAAATCCGCACGGGATGCTCGATCAGGTCTTCGAGCCGGTACTTGCTCCAGACCACTTCCCGATACAGATCCAAACCGGGCTGGGCCGGAAATGAATAGTGCGACCACGAGTGATTGCCGACGCCCCAGCCGCGTTCCAGCAGTATCTTCAGCTCGTCGGCGCTCATGTGCACGAAATGGTTGAGCGAACTGCCCAGACAATGCCGCTGCCGGCCAAGCTGCCCCGCCACGACATCGACATGCCCCGGGAAACCGAACTCTTCGTGAATCGGAACCGCGTTGGCAAGCGCGTCAACCGTGCCCTCGTCATACGTCATCGAGTAAGCAAACGGCGCATCGTGGCGCCAGCGGCAGATGTCCACGTTGACAGTATCATCATTCGTCATGGTATCGTTCCCCGTTGATTGGATTTTATGCGGTGTTCGTTAATTCCGCCCGTTGCCGAACAACCTTTCCGCGTTGCCGCGAAAGATGCGCGCGGCATCGGTATCAGGAAACATGTTCTCGGGTTCCGTCAGTTTCATCTCAGCCCACATCCAGAAGCTGCGCGGCATTACGCCACTCGATTTTCTCAATGGCATCCTCGGGAAGTTTGTTCCTGTCACGCAACTCCCTGACGAATGCGACGTTGGGATAGACGCTGTCAACATCGCTGCGTTTGCAGGAATCGGTGCCGAACATCAGCTTGTCCTGGAATTCGTCGAGGAACTCGATGCCGAAGGACGGATCCCGCGTCATGGCATTGTATCCACTGCCGGCGGAGATATCGGCCCACAGATTGGGATACGTCCGCATCAGGCGGGGGACCGCGCCGCCGGGCGCAACGGGGCCTTTCGGGTACCCCGCACGCTGGTCGGCGGGCACGTCGGCGGAAATTTCCGCCCAGAACGTCGGTCCATGGCCGACGAAAACGGTGTCCGGGCAGTTCTGAAGGGCATGTTCCAGCCTGGGAAGGCCGTAATCGTCGCGCAGGCCGTAGCCCTCGGTCCTGTCCTGCATGTCAAACAACACCGGCAGCCCAAAATCGCCTGCTTGCCGATAGAGATTCAGACAGCGCTGGTCGTCAAAATCCAGTTTGGGCAGGAATTCCCCCAGGCCCTTGCAGCCGCGTGCGGTATACTCCTCGAGCAGGTGACTGAAATCCATGTCCGGCCTGTTGCCGTAACGCGGGTCGATGAGACAGAATGGGATCAACCTGTCGGGATACCGTCCGCAGGCGGCCAGCACGTCCTCGGTGTCGCTCTCGAGGTAGGCACCCTCGGGATGTTCGCTCAACGCCAGGACGCACGTTTTGGCAATCCCCCACGCATCCATCTTGGCAATAAGATTGACCGCATCGATAAACTCCCGCCGGTCCGGCAAGACACGACCGATGTGCCCATGGACGTCAATAAGCATTTTAGTCAATACTCCCTAATCTCTGAGTAAATGCACGATTTGCATCCGTCCCGCAAACGCAAAATTGTCCACGACTCTCACCGTATGTCCTCCGTAGTGTTTATCCATAGACTCTTGCGAAATAGCATTCGCGCGAGTCGTTCGTGGTCCTTCGTTCTTGGTTCAAAACCAAGAACCAAGAACCAAGAACCAAGAATTGCGAAAACCGCCATTTCGCAATCCGCTGGTTATCCACGCTCATCTACACAGGCAGGATGCCTGTGCTACTTTTTTGACGCCTACCGGCGATTGGCGTCCGCCACTTTGCGCACAATGTCGGCGGCAAGCTGACAGTGTTCCTCGGTGTATTTCTCGCAGAACGTCGACCAGCGAATCCAGGTTTCCAGAAACGCATGTGCGGTCGGACATGTTGTCTCGTCATAAACATACTCCCGCGACGCCGGCGGCATGCAGTAAGGATACACCTTGTTTCGTGCATTTTCAGTAAGAAACATACATGCTTCAGGCATCAGGTAGTACTTTGCCATGCCCGCGCCGGGAACGCCGCCGTCCACAAGTTGCTGAGCAAATTCCGCCGTTGAACACGAAAACCGGTTCGGATCGATGCTCATACCGAACATCCACGGCGAATACACGTTGACCGAATCGGGAATCGGCAAGGCCGTTACGCCGGGAATCTCGTTGACCAGCCGACTCAAGAGGCGCACCATTTTGTCGCGGTGCGCGACTTGGTCACAGATGATTTCAAGCTGTGCGAGGCAGATGGCGGCGGTGCAGTCCGGCATCCGATACGCATAGCCCGCCGCGCTGTGCATACGCCCGAATCCCGGCTCTTTCCTGCCGCCCCGGCTGTGCCCGATCCAGCGGAGTTTCTCGGCCAGGTCGTCGTCATCGGTAATGACGCAACCGCCGATATCCGACCCCATGGTTTTTTCCGCGTCAAAGGAAAAACCGGCCGCACGGGAAAGCGTGCCCGCGAAGCGCCCCTTGTACTCCCCGAACACCGCCTGGCAGGCATCCTCGTAGACGACCAGGTCGTGTTTCGCCGCCAGGTCGTTGATCGGATCCATGTCGCAGATGATCCCCGTCTTGTGCACCACCAGGATGGCGCGGGTACGGTCGGTAATGCACGGTTCGATGGTCTCGGCACTGATATTGACCGTACCCGGCGCGGTATCCGCAAAGACCGGAATGTAATTTTCCTTGACCAGACCCATGAGTGTACCATAGTCGGTGACCGGACTGACAATGATTTCGTCGCCGGGGTCGAAATCGAACGCCGCGGCCAGGATGGCCAGCGCCGGGGTGCATCCGGGCGTGGCGATGCAGTGCTTCACGCCGGACTCGTTTGCGAATGCCTCCTCGAAGCGTGCACTCATTCTGAGTGTCAGGCCGCTGTCGACCACTTCCTTCAGATACTTCATGGCATTCGGCCCGATGGTGCGTGGAAATGTTTGTGGAAGGGTCCCCTTCATGCCTTCGAACGCCGCGGCTCCGTATTTTGCCCGTTCTTTTGTTTGTGGTGTACTCATGACTCTTTCTCCTGTCGTACTTAATCGTTCTCCGTTCCATTACCATTCAGGACTATGCTGGTGTTTTAATCGCGCGGACGCGCGGGCGGTCTAACTCTCGCCGGTTCCGTACTTACCGATCGCCTCGCGGATCGCCAGCACGTTCTCCGGTTTCATGTCGTCGGTTAGACTGTTGGATGACGACAGGATATAGCCGCCACCCCGGCCGACGGTTTCGATTCGCTCGTTCACCTGCGCGTCGATCGCCTCCGGCGTCTTGTGCACGAGGTCGTCCATGAAAATATTGCCGACCAAGCAGAACCGATCGCCGTAACAGCGCTTGACCTCGCCAATGTCCATGACATCCGGCTGGATGGGGTGGATTGCCTTCTGCCCCAAGGTCAGCCAGTCGTCCAGCAAGGGTGTCATATTCCCGTCGCTGTGAGTGATGAGCGGTTTACTGAATGTCGCCGCCACCGCCCGTTCCTTGGGCAGGATGTGTTCCCGGTAAAACGCCGGGCTGAATACGGGGCCGGAATTGAAAGCGACATCATCAAAAGCCCAGATGACATCGAAGCCAATATCTTCAAGAACCGGCACGACCGCCGCGGTCCAGTCCGCGTAGGCATCATGCACGTCCACGATCAACTGCGGATCGTCCACCATGGCGTAGGAGAAGGCCTCCAGCCCCATGGACAGCAGCGTTGCGCCAATCCCCAGCCGTACGCATGCACAGGCGCAGTAATCCTCTTTATTAGCGATGAATTCCCGTGCGTTTTCCACAAAGGAGCGATCCTCGGGCGACGGCAGCTTGAACAGCCGCTCGAACCCTTCCCGCGTCTTAATCTGTCCGTCCCCAATCAACACAGGACTGCCATCCGTGGCGGGTTCCATCTTGGTCGCGAAAATGGGAGCGAACGCGCTGAACTGCACATTATCCTTACCCAGCACGTGATTGACTTTTTTCTGCTCGGCGGCCAGCTCGGCCCCGCGTTGCGTTGGGAAGCCGTCCGGCGCCACCGACCAGTCAACATCGATCGGTTCGCCGCACACCGCCGAGGCAATGCCGTTCCGTACAATGCCTTCGATCCACGGAATACGGTCTACCGTCTCGCGGTTCAACGCTGCTAGCACGCGCTCGCGTGATGTCATAATTAACCTTTGTTAAGCTTGTGTCTTTGTTTGATATTAATTGAACTTTATGTCCATACAAGTCTCTTGTCTATTTGCCAAAACCACGCTTAACTTGCAGTATCCTATGACGTAAACCAAACCGGACTGCTCCAGGCGCGGTGTCCGTCGCGTTGGGTAACGCGGGCGAGATAGAAGTCCGGGGAGGAACGGTCAGGATCGTCATGTTCAAGTTCACGGAAGGGGGTATGCCGCGACCACGTCCGCACGGGGTGACCGTTACGCAAAATCTCGACAGTGGCGATTTCGCCCGGCGCATCGATGCGCAGTTCGAAGCGGCGCGGCACCGAGGCTGGTAAGATGCTCCCCATTGGGTGGTCACCGCAGGCAAACCAGAGCGCGATACGCGCGCCCGATGTGGCGAACACGCGTCGGGCGTGGAATGCCTCGGTCAGGGATTCGGTCGTCAAGTCGTCCGCCCAGACGCCGGTGAAACCGGCCGGTTGCGGGCAGCCGGGTTCGGGGTCAGGGTTTCCAGGCATCGAATCGTGCGTGTCACTGCCGCCGACGAGCCCGAATCGCAGTCCTTGTTTCAACAGCGAGAAAAGTCGCTCTTCCTCGCCGGCGCTTCTTCGCTGCTTCTGCCACATTTCCGCCAGCAGTTCCCGGTCGTAGGTTGTGGTATGAAAATGTCCGCCCACGAAACCGCGGTATTTTTGTACTGTAGCGTAGAACGATTCGCGAGTAGGACAGACCACAGTGTCGGGATGGAATCGTGCCCGCAGGTACGGATCTTTTGCCGGCGGACGAGAATCGCAAAAGATAGGCGGGACGGGACCTGCGTCGGGGAAATACGCACAGCGATGACTGTCCTCCGGAGGTGTACCGCATTCGAATCCGGAGAAGGCAACAAAGTGCCCCGGCTCCGTGTGGCGTGCGGCCGCGTCCTTGACGCTCTGCCAAACATCGCCGACGCACGTATTGTAACTGAACAGCATAGCGGCGGCAAAATCCAGTTGCGTCACATGTTTCGCGTAATTGTAAAAATCGTCGAGAGACCGTTGATTGAATGCCATGCCGTGTAACTCGCCCCAGAAAACACCCAGCGTACCGCGCACATTAGCGGCGGGAACCGATGGATAACTTCCCTTTACGGCCAGATCCGCGGCCATTAGATGGTCGTTGAGCGTTGGGAATGGAACACGCTCACCGTTGGGACGCGTGAACATGCGATAACTCTTGTAGCCCGTGGGTCGAAATTCCCATTCCCCGTTTGGATCGATCAGCAGCCAGAACCGAAACGGGTCAATGGGACGCAGGGGACCCTGCCAGTTGTGCAACGCGATGGTAAGGTCGTCCACCGGCCCACCGGCCACACGGAATTCCGCGACATGAAGGAATTCGGGAACCACCGGGTACAGGTCCAGGGTTCGCGCTCTCAGCGCATTCACGGTCAAGCGAGAATTGCGGCCATTGTGCGCTTCGATGTAACCGTCGCCCTGCCGGTTCGTTATCTGTGGTGGGGACACATCCTGGCGAATGTCGTACAACAACCAAAGGCGAGCGCCATCCGGCAGCGACAGCGAAGCGCGCAACCGCAACGTGATGTCGCCTTTTTCGGCAACCCGCCAGCTCTTCATTCCAGTCAGCTCAAGTTTCACGCTTCTCGCCTCCGTATTCCAGTACCATGGAGAATTGGGGGAATACATTGGATTGTCGCTTCCTTACGCATACGCCCCGAACTGCCGTCCCGCCTCCGCAAGCGCGCGGACATTATCGGCTGGGGTTTCGTACACCAGCGAATTCGAGCCGTCCATCACGTATGCGCCGTTCGGCTTTAGAATGGCGAGACGCTCGCGAACCATTGTCCGGATTTTTTCGGGCGTGCCGAGATACACTTCATTGACCGCGTCGATCCCGCCCATAAGACAGACGCGTCCGCCATATTTCCGTTTCATTTCCGCGGGATCCGCATCCCCCAGCGGCGGCGGCGCGCACGTCATCAGCACGTCGATCCCCGCGTCGATGTACATGTCGACGAATTGTGCCATTTTTCCGTCGTCGTAGTAAATGTAAATTGCGTCGTCGTAGCCGTGGACCAGCTCCACGTGGCGAACCAGATGCGGAAGAAACATCTCCTTATAGATGGCGGGACTCCATCCCGCGCTGGGAGATGCATAGAACCACCAGGTTTTGATGACGCGCATCCCCGCGTCGAGCACGTGCTTGGTCTCGGCCATCATGGCATCCGCGCCGATCTGTACGATCTCGCGAAAGGCATCGCGGTCATCGTAGTAGAGCATCAGGAAGTCTTCCTGCTTCATGGCGTCACGGCAGTCAATAGGGCTGTACACGGAAGCCACGGCAATCCCGCTATCCCCGATGATTCGGTCTTCTTCAAGCGCTTTTTCGGTGTCAATCTTCTGGGGAGCGGCATGCATGTAACGATATTTAGGGATGTCTGTTTTTACATCTTTGATCAAAGGCTCTAGAATTTCCGGACCGCTGCCCGACCCCTCTTTAACCATTAGGGCCTGCTTTGCATCGTGAAGGTCTCCAGCCGGCGTATGAATGGTCCGCTGCCAGACATTTCGGTCGGGTTCGGCCCGATGAGTCAGTTCGATCTCGACATCCTCGCGCCAGGGTTCGTCGAGCGGATTAAAGCAGGGATGCGGTGCATCGGCCGTATAATGAAAGATATCGATACCGAATTCATCGTGTGCCTTGAGGTAATTCGCCAGGTTGTCCCACGAGTTGTAGTGCTTTCGCATAAACTTCCACATACGCAGTGGCATGGGTACACGATCGGGCTGCCCACCCCGCATCGCCGTCAACATACGCTCGCGTGCTGTCATCATCGTCGAAATCCTCCATAACTTTACGGTTTTCTGAAAAACCAATGGCGTGACAAGGCCACGCAGTGCTTTGCGCGCCGGAGCTGTAAGACGGTCCTACAGGGCCGCAAACCGGCTTATCGGCGGGCCGGAGACCCGCGTTACCTTATTAAGAGGTTGGCCCGTGCGACCTCGTTGGTTCCGTGTCGGTCCAGGCTGTAGGCCTCCAGCCAAATACGCGCGCCCGCTTGAGACTCGGTCAGGCAGATGTCCAATTCCGCACCGTGCAACCCTCGAACCGGAGTCATGGCATGGCCGATCTGCGATGTTTGTAGAATGACCGAGTTTTCACGGGTGGCTTCGGGAACGGCGGGGACGGACGGGTCGCCGTTGTATGCAACAACCACTGCTTGACGGATATCGAGGGCGCCCGCATTGCTGACGCGAACCCTCAGCATAGGTTGTCCATCTCGCGAGGAGAACGTGCACTGCCCGGCATCAATCCGGAGTCGCGGCTGAAGCTCCTCATCGGTCAACGACACTGCCTTGGCGGCGTCGAGAATCCCCCATCCAAGCATGGGGTCCCAGCACTTGCTTTGCGCGGTATTGCGGAGGATCTGTCTGACCTGGTCGTTGCTTAATTGGGGAAAGCGCGACCAGACCAGCGCGGCGACAGCGCCCGCGAATCCCGATGCCATGCAACCGCCGGTAAACGGTATCTCATTGTCATCCCCACCGTATCCCCAGATGCGGTCGCGCAAATCGTCGCTGTTCCGCTGTCCGCCGGGAGCAGCGACTTCGACATAGTCGGCTGAACAGCAGATGTCCGCGGCTTCTCCCCGGCGATTACTCGAGCCGACCGCGAGCACGCTCTCGAAAGCCGCGTTGGCGACCGTCACACGACGCCCGCGATTGTCGGCAGTCCCTTTCACGATCAGACATCCAGCGTCATACGCCTCGTCCAGTGCTGGACGCAAATCGGGGTTGTCAAAGGGATACGAAAAATCCGTACCGCGAAAGAACAGAGCGGTGCCGTCCCGGGCGTTGCCCGTCAAGTAACCGTGCGGCATCACCAGAATCTTCGCTCCATGTTTGACCGCGTAACGGATCGCATCGACCAGGCTCGCCGGCCGCTGCCATCCCCAGCGCAGAATCATGACGGGACATCGCGGTGCGGCAGCGGCGATTTCCCCGGTTACAAACACATGATGGCCACGATAATACATGCTTGCGTCTTCCCCCGGTCCCGTGTACTCCAGGCTGTCGTCGTTGTTGACGAAATCCCAGCCGCGTACATCGCCGCGCGTCGGATCCGGGTTCCGCCACAGATGCCCGTCCAAAGCAGGATGATGCCGATAGCCGATGTCGATCAACGCAATAACGACATTCGGATCGCCTTGCGTCACGCGTTGCGCCTCGGGTACGCGCAACTGGTTCAGCGCCCAATCATATGGTGTGACGTCCTTCGGCATGGGTGGAACATCATACTTGGCGGTCATTTTGCCGATCTCCTGAAACACGTCCGGTTACAATGCATATGCTTTTCATTTTATTCTCATTTTAACGGCATAGCAATTTGACAAAGCAATAAAAAACTTGCATAATCTTATTATGACAAACGATTCTACATCTCCCGGCAGCAGTGTTGACTGGGCATATCTGCTTGCGAACCTGGGCACCATAGTAGTACGACAGGCTAAACACTACAGTTGTCGCCTGCCATTGTTTGGACGACCGCATTCCCACGAAGATCGGTTCCATTTCTCCTACGTGCGTTCAGGGAAATGCCGCATTCGAATCGACGAAACGGCGTTGAGCGTGGGTGCCGACGACCTGGTTTTCATTCGGCCCGGGCAGGTTCATGAATCGCTCGGGGACAAGCAGGTGGATTACGAGCTTATCGAGTTACGAGTCAGCGTTGACGCCGACGCCGACAGGACACTTATTCCAGCATTCAAGCCGGTGACTCATATCGATAATGCCGCGGTATTCTTCCCTATCCTTGAACGAGTTGTGACAGCCTATCAACTGGATCCCTTCCCGGAAAATTGGCTCGTTCGCGTGCGTCTGGTGGAGATGATGATGGTCCTGGCACGAGAAGAGGGACCCCTGACCTCGACTCTCACCGAC